>DATBAA010000615.1:0-4363 GCA_036271755.1 Myxococcales bacterium
TATGCCTATGTCGGAATGGGCCAGGTCATCGACGGCCAGGCCAACGAGCGCGAGGGCTATGCGCTGACCTTGCAAGCCGCCAAAGCCGCCGGCAATGCAAAAGCCGTCAGTGAGTTGCTCTCGATTGCGCCCTATCCGGCAAAGGACGGCTCATTGCCGCTGGAGAAGATTGGCCTCGAGCGCGGCTGGTCGATCAAGCTCGGCGGCTTGGCTCACGGCCGCGACAGCTTCGACTTCTACGAGCACCTCGAGCTGCTCTCGCCCGAATATAGCGAGGCCGACCAGAAGGCCATCGACAAGGGCTCACAGCTTTCGTTGAAGCCGCTGCTGCCCGAGCTGGGAAAATTCGATTACAGCAAAGTCACTCACTTCGATTGCCCCATCATTCTCTTCGAAGGCCGCTTCGACGCCACGACGCCCTCGCACAACGTCGCCGACTGGCTGCAGCGAGTGCAGGCTCCGAAGACGCAGCTGGTCTGGTTCGAGAATTCAGCGCACATGATGATGATCGAAGAGCCCGGACGCATGCTGGTCCATCTCGTTCAAGACGTCCTGCCGCTGGCCAACTGAGCGTCGCAGATGGCCATCGCCGCCGGGTGCTTGACGCGGCGCTCGACGGTGATGGCGAAGTAGCTCTCCCGGAAGCCAGTCACCTGCCCCAGCGCTTTCACGTCGTAGCGCCGCGCCACCTCGCGCCTCGTCACGGTCGCCGCCGGAAACGCGCCCACGCCGCGCAAGCCGAAGACGTCCAGCAGCGCGGCGTCGTCGAACTCTGCCGCGATGCGCGGGCGGATGCCCAGGCGGCTGAACCATTGATCCAAGTGGCGCCGCATGGAGCTGGTGCGGGTGGGCAGCAAGAGCGGAATCTCCGCCAGGCACTCGGGAAAGGCTCCCGCGTGCGTCAGCTCTGGCCGGGCGAAGAAGGTGATGCCGCTGCTGCCCAGCGGGTGGTTGAAGGCGCGCAGGCTGAGGTCTCCCCCGGATGGCGCGTCGGAGATGACCAGGTCCAGCTCGTGCAGCGCGAGGTCGGCCAGGAGCCGCGCCGGACTGCCTTCTCGGCACACCAATTGGACGGGCTGGGCCAGCTTCAAGGCCGGCGCGATCAGCCGCTCTGCAATGAACTTGGGCACCACGTCGGCCACGCCCACGCTGAACCGCAGCGGCTTTCCCACCGGCCGGTCGCGCAAGGTGTCGAGCATCTCGCGCCCCAGACCGAAGATCTCCTCCGCGTAGCGGTGGACCATCTTGCCCGTCTCGGTGAGCGCCAGCTTGCGGCCGCGCTTCTCGAAGAGCGCGTGGCCCAGCGTCTCTTCCAGCTGGTGGATCTGCTTGCTCACCGTCGACTGCGCGAGCCGCAGCTGGCCGGAAGCGCGCTGCAGGCTGCCCTCTTTGGCCACCAGCCAGAAGTAGAGCAGGTGGTGGTAGTTGACCCATTCCATGCGTGGGATATTACTTCGCTTCAGTCGAAGCTTCCACGCCAGATTATCCGATTGTCGAACCATCAAACCCTGCGCAAACTCACTCTCGTCCAACCACGAAAGGGAGCGTCATGCAGATCGAGATTCGCGGCAGGAAGGTGCACGTCGGCGAGAAGCTCCGGGCGTACGTCGAGCGCAGGCTGCGGTTCAGCCTGGGCAGGTTCGAGCAGAAGGTCGCGCGCGCCACGGTGCACCTGGAAGACGTCAACGGCCCCAAGGGCGGCGAGGACAAGGTGTGCCGCATCGAGGTGCGGCTGCGGCCGGGCGGCAAGGTCTTCGTCGAGGAGAGAGCATCCGGCACGTTCGCTGCCATCGCCGGCGCGGCTGGCCGCATCTCGCGCGCCATCTCCAAGGCGTTCGACCGGAAGCGCTCGCGCAGCCGGCGCCTCTCGCCGGAGATGAGCTGATGGGCACCCCGTGGATGTGGGGCGGGTTCATCGCGTTCGTCTGCGCGATGCTCGCCCTGGACCTGGGCCTCTTCCACCGCAAGTCGCACGCGGTGGGCTTTCGCGAAGCGCTGGGGTGGAGCGCCGTCTGGGTGGCGCTCGCCCTGCTCTTCAATGCCTTGCTCTGGTGGCGCTTCGGCTCGGCCGCGGGCCTCCAGTTCTTGACCGCCTGGGCGGTGGAGAAGTCGCTGTCCATCGACAACGTCTTCGTCTTTTTGGCGCTCTTCTCCGCGCTGTCGATTCCGGCCCTGTACCAGCACCGGGTGCTCTTCTGGGGAATCCTCTCCGCGCTCGCGCTCCGGGCCGCGATGATCTTCGCCGGCACCGCCGCGCTCGCGCGCTTCGAGTGGCTCGTTTACGTCTTCGGGCTCTTCCTGATCTTCACCGGCATCAAGCTCTTCCTGCACCGCGGCCGCGCGCAGAGGCCGCCGGGCATGGGCTTCATTCAGCGCCTCATCCCCGCCACCGTGCGCCTGGACGGCGGCCGCTTCTTCACCGTCGAGAACGGCAAGCGGCTGGCGACGCCGCTCTTCACGGCGCTGGTCCTCATCGAGCTGGCGGACGTGGTCTTCGCGGTGGACTCCATCCCCGTCGTGCTGGGCATCACGCGCGATCCGTTCATCATCTTCACCTCCAACGTCTTCGCCATGCTGGGCCTGCGCTCGCTCTACTTCCTGCTGGCGGGCGCGGCGGAGCGGTTCGTCTACTTGCAGACCGGGCTCGCGGCGGTGCTGGTCTTCGTCGGCGCCAAGATGGGCCTCGAGAGCGTCCTCGAGGTGCCCGCGCTGGCTTCGCTGGCCGTCATCGCCGCCATATTGGGAATCTCGATCGCGGCCTCGAAGCTCAGTCCATTTCGAAGGGCAAGTACGTGAACGCTCCCTGGCGCTCCACCTGCAGCACCACCGATTCGCCGCGCTTGGCGGTCCGCACCGCCTCCTGCAGCTGCTCCACCGTCTTGATGGGCGTCTGGTTCAGCGAATGGATCACGTCGCCCGGCTCCAGGCCGCTCTCCGCGCGGGTCGCATCGAGCGTGCGTGCCGCCACCACCACGCCCGAGCCTTCGCGCAGATGCACGAGGCCCTGCAGGCTGTCGTCGACGGTGAGCGCGAGAATGCCCAGCCGCCGCACCAGGTTCTTCTCGCCTTGCGCCAGGTCGGCGAGCTCGCGCGTGGGCTGGCGGCTGATGCCCACGCGAATGTCGATGATCACCTTCTGCTCGCCGCGCAGCACCACCACATGTAGCGGCTTTCCCTCCGGGTGCAGATAGATGGCGGAGGTGAGCGAGGCCACGCTGTCGATGGGACGGCCGTCGGTGCTGTCGATGATGTCTCCCGCCTGCAGCCCGGCGCGGCGAGCCGGGCCCTCCAGCGCGGTGTCGGAGACCACCACGCCCCAATCGCGCGGCAGGTGCAGGCCTTTGGCGAGCACCGGCGAGATGGACTGCACGCCCATTCCTGCCTCGAGCCGGTAGACGTGGCCGTACTTGCGCAAGCTCTCGTAGACGAACTTCGCCATCGCAGCCGGAATGGCAAAGCCCAGTCCCTGGCTGCCGCCGGTGTCGCTGAGGATGAAGGTATTGATTCCAATCAAATCGCCGGCGGCGTCGATGAGCGCGCCGCCGCTGTTGCCGGGGTTGATGGGCGCGTCGGTCTGGATGAAGGTCATGGCGATGTTGGTCACCACCTCGCGCGACGCCGAGCTGACGACGCCCATGGTGACGGTGCTGGCGAGGCCCTCCGGGCTGCCGATGGCGAAGACCATCTCTCCCTGCCGCACCGGCTTTTCCGGCTGCAGCTTGAGCGCGGGCAGATTGGCGGCGTCGATCTTGAGCAGCGCCAGATCCACCTCGCGCACCGAGCCGACGACCTGCGCTTCGAAGGTGCGCCGCTTGCCGTCGTCCTCGCGCGAAGGAACGCCCGGGCCAGCAGGCAGCACCACCACCACGCGCTGCGAACCGTGGATGACGTGCTCGTTGGTGAGGATATAGCCGGAGGGGTCGACGATGACGCCGGACCCGAGACCCTGCTGCCGCGCGAACAAGCCGGTGGTGGGCCGGTTGCGCTCGCCCACCGGCGAGAGGCCCGTCACCAGCACCTGCACCACCGAGGGCGAGACCTTGGTCACGAGCCCCGTGCGCGCGTCGTCCAGCTCTTCGAGGATACCGGGGCGCGACAACGCGAGCAGCAGCACGAGGGAAAGCTTCGACATGCGCCGAAACATACCGTACGTTCGCGCAATGGATACCGGCGATCGCGTCCCCGACTTCGAGTTGCAGGCCAACGACGGGCGCACGGTGAAGCTCGCGGACTATCGCGGCAAGAAGGCGGTGGTGCTCTACTTCTATCCGAAGGACGAGACCCCGGGCTGCACCATCGAAGCCTGCACCTTCCGCGACGAATACGAGGACTTCACCGCCGCCGGCGCGGAGGTCATCGGCGT
>DATBAA010000616.1:0-1589 GCA_036271755.1 Myxococcales bacterium
TTCCCGCTGCGAAGCTCGACGGCGCCGTCGTTGAAGGTTCCGGCGTAGAGGGCGTCGCCGTGCTCGGCCAGCGCCGTCACGTCGCTCAGCGCGAAGCGCTCGAGCTCGCGCACTTGCACTGCTTTCGCTTGCGGCCGCGGAACAGGCGGCTGCGCGGAGCTGAGCGCCGGCAACGGAATCCGCTGGGTGCGCTCTCTCCACTGCGCGGCGGTGCCGTGCATCCAGAGCCAGGCCAGCGCACAGGCGGCGGGCACGAGGAGCAGCTTCTTCACGGCCTCACCTCGACGGCAATTTCGCTGCGCGCGCTGTTGCCGGCGAAGTCCTGCGCGACCAGCACCACCGGGTAGCTTCCGGGCGCGAGCGCGCTGCCGGTCTCCACCAGCGCGGAGAAGCCGAAGCCGTCGAGAGGCAAGTCGACTTCGCGGCCGTCCCACAACCGCGCGGTCACGCGGCGCACGTCGAAGAGGGCTTTGAGCTCGCCCTGCCCCGTCAGCGCGCTCCACGCTTCGCCGGGAGAGACGCTGGCCACCGCGCGCAGCCGCAGCTGCTGCCCGGCCCGGACCGGCGCTGCCCAGGCCACCATCCGCGGCGCGTGCGTGTCGATGCCGATCGACAGCGGCAACACCTGGGTAACTCCGTTCCGATCAGTCACCTCGACGCGGATCGGATAGCTGCCGTCGGCCGTACCCGCGGGCACCAGGAAGCGCGCCGAGAACGCCTGCTGCTCCTCATCCCAACGCGCGGTGACGGGCGCGCCGCCGAAAGGAAGCTGCACGGTGACGCCGCGCGAGTCGCGCGGGGCCCGCACCATCACCACCGGATCTCCGGGCCGCACCCGCGCGGGGAAGACCTGCGCCAGCCGCTGATCCTGCGCGGCCACCAGCGAGGTGTAGGGCGTCACGATCTGATAGCGGGTCGAGAGCGCCACCACCTCGTCCCGCGCCTCGGCGCGCTCGCCAAGGAGGCGGCGCTGCGCGAGCAGGAAGTCGATGCGCTTCTGCGCCCAGAGCCGCGCCACGAACGTGTTGCTCGTCTCGCTGCTCACGGGAAAGTCGGCAGTGAAAGGAATGCGCAGCTTCTTGCCGTTGAGGGTTCCAACCAGCGCGGCCTGCGCCTTGCCCGCGCCGCGATAGCGCCCCACCAGCACCAGCTGCGAACCTTTATAGAGATCGGGCAGCACGTCCGGGTACTGCATGGCCACCGTCACCGCGTCGCCGAAGTCGAACGACAGATCGGAGAGCACGGGCCTCGCGATCTTGGCGTAGAAGCCGCCCACCACCGCGTCGATGTCCTGCCCGTCCTCGACGAAGCCGACCCCGCCGCGATTCTCGCTGCCCAACTGCTCCAAGAAGGTGCGGTTCACGTCGCTGCCCACGCCGAAGGCGAAGAGCCGCGCCGCGCCCTGGTTCCGCTCGCGAAAGAGCTGCGCGATCATGCTGGTGTCGGTGATGCCGCTCTCGGGAAGGCCGTCGGTCATGAAGACGATCACCCGCGGGCGCGCGTCCTCGCCCTTCATCGCCAGCGCGTACTGGAGCGCGCCGTGGATGTTGGTGCCGCCGCCGCTCGCGAGTGAGTCTGCAAACGCCACC
>DATBAA010000617.1:0-3737 GCA_036271755.1 Myxococcales bacterium
AACACCTTCACGCTGGCCAGCCTGAAGACCGGTCAGATCGTCGACATCCGGGGCACGGCGCAGGCGGACGGAACGCTGCTCGCATCGCGCATCCAGCTCCGCAATAATTAGACACCCAAGGCGCTGCCGCGGTGAGTCGAAGCCGCGGCAGCGTCAGGGGGCGCGTACCGATGAAGTTTGCTTTCACATCGGACGTTCGGCGAGCATCATCTTTTCGTCACTCGTCCGGTGTGTGCCGGTGTCATAGGTGGTGAATGCCAGCAGTAGACGGGGTCGCACAGTTGTACCGGCAGTTCGGACCCGTCGTTTACCGGCGGTGTCTCGCACTCCTGCACGACCGGGAAGCCGCCCGGGACGCTACGCAAGAGATCTTCCGCAAGCTGTTGGTCGATCAAAAGAAACTACTCGAACGGGAGTCGGTGCTGCCATGGATCTACCGCGTCGCCACCAATCACTGTCTGAACGAACGGCGGAACCGGGGGAGGCGCGGGGAGGAGGAGTTGCAGCCGGATCTGCAGGTTGCGACGGAAGCGCCTCCGGACCTGTTTCCGGAGAGGCAGCTGGTGCAACAGGTTCTGGCGAGGTTCGACCAGGAGACGCAGGCGATCGCGGTGGGGGTCTTCGTGGACGGGATGGAGCACGAGGAGATCGCGGCGGCGCTGGGCATCTCGCGCCGTACAGTCTTGAGAAAGCTCGGGCGCTTCGTGGAGAACGCAAAGAAGTTCATGCTGCGGAGTACCGGATGAGCCATCCCTCGATCTTGAAGCTCGAGGCGCACCTGATCGACCCGGCGCGCTCGCTGATCGCGGGTCATCTGGCCAGCTGCGATCACTGCCGCGAGCTGCTGCTCAAGATGCAGCAGCAGGGCGACGAGTTCATGCGCATCGTCTACCCGGCGACCGTGCAAGCGCTCGAGCCCCGGCGCACGTCGCGCTGGAGCTGGGCGGGCATCTTCGCGCCCGTGGCCGCATTGGCCGCTGCCGGCGTGGTCATGATCGTCAACCGCGGCCCCGCCTCCGACTACGAGGGCACCAAGGGCGTGGCCATCAAGCTCAACGTCTACGCCAGCTTCGAAGCCGGCGCGAAGGTGCTCTCCGACAAGGACCAGGTGCCGGCCAGCGCGGCGCTGCGCTTCCGCGTCCAGCCCAGCCGCGCCTGCAACTTGGGGATCGTCTCGGTGGACGAGCGCGGCGAGGTCTCGCGACTCTTCCCCGCCAGCGGCAACGAGGGCGCGAAGCTGGCCGCGGTGGAAGATCTGCCCGGCGGCGCCATCCTGGACGGCAAGCCCGGCCCCGAGCGCATCTTCGCGGTGTGCAGCGCCGATCCTTTGGCTATGCCCCAGGTGGAGCAGGCTGTTAAAGTGGCCAGCGGCACGGGCGCTGATTCGGTACGCAACATGAGCACCATCCCTGGCTTGCCCGCGGGGACCGTTCAAGCGACCCTGCTGTTGGAGAAGAGCCCTTGAAGCTCGCCGTAGTGCTCAGCCTTTGCGTCGCCGCCGCCTTGCCGACGCAGGGTGCCGCGCGCTTCGCGGTCATCGCGGGCAACAACCGCGGTGCCGCCGGGCGCGCCCAGCTCTGGTACGCCGAGCGCGACGCCGAACGCTTCGCGCACGCGCTGGAAGAGCTGGGAGACTTCACCCAGAGCGACGTGCAGCTCTTGCGCGGCGCCAGCGTCACCGAGCTGCGCGCGGCCATCACCGCGGCCGAGGCGCAGGTGAAGAAGGCGCGCGCCCGCGGTGAGCGCGCGCTCCTCATCGTCTACTTCTCCGGACACGCCGGCAGCGGCGGCCTCGAGCTGGCCGACGATCATCTGGGCTACGACGAGCTCCGTGCGGACCTGGCCACTTCATCGGCCGAGACCAAAGTGGCCATCGTCGACGCCTGCGAAGCCGGCACGCTGACGCAGGTGAAGGGCGCGCGTCCTTCGGCGTCGGTCGACTTCGCGCTGCCCTCGGATGAGCTGGTGCAGGGCACGGCGCTCATCGCTTCGACGGCCGTGGGCGAGTCGGCGCAAGAGTCGGCGGCCATCGGCGGCAGCTTCTTCACCCACCATTTGGAAGTGGCGCTCCGCGGCGCGGGCGATCAAGACGGCGACGGCAAGGTCACGCTGGCCGAGGCCTTCCGCTACACCGCCGCGCGTACCCTGGCTGGAACCGCATCTACGCAGGCCGGCCCGCAGCACCCGACGTACGACTTCAAGATGTCCGGCCGCGGCGACATCGTGCTGGCCGACTTGCGGCGCGCGGAAGCGTCCCTGCGCATTCCGCCCGACAAGGACGGCAGCTACGTCATCCACGGCAAGCAGCAGCTGCTCGCCGAGATCGCCGGCTCTCCGACCGGCACCATGCTGGCGCTGCCCTCGGGCCGCTACACGGTGGAGCGTCGCGCGCCAGACGGACTTGCCACCACCACCTTTGATCTGGCGACCGGCGAGACGCGCTCGCTGCCCGCCATGCGCCCCACCGCGTACGAGCTGGCCCGCGCCAAGGGCGGCCCGGCGCCGACGCTCTGGTTTGCCGGCGGCGGCGTCGGCTTCTATCCGCTGCCTGGCCTGGGCGCCTCGCCGCTGCTGCAGATCGGCGCGCGGCAAGAGGTGGGACCGTTCGGGCTGCGGCTGCGCATCACCGGCATGCAGCGCGATGCGAACGACGCGGCGCTGCACTACTCGTTCCTGTACCTGGGCGGCGCCGGCGCGCTCTTGACGCCTTTTCCACTCGGGCCGGTGCTGCTCGAGGTCGGGCCGGAAGCCGGCCTGGGCTACGTCTCGCAGAAGCTCAACAGCGGCGCGTCCGCCTCGGCTCCCGACCTGGGCGCATCGGGAGTGGCCATGGCCACCTTCCGCACCGGCCCCTTCCGCATGGGCCTCGACGTCAGCGCGGGCGCGCACCTCTTCAAGCTGGATGGGCAGGCGACCATCCGGCCGTCGGCCACCTTCGGGCTGCTGTTCCTTTATGGCCTCTAAAAAATTTCCGCTGCTCGCGGCCCTGCTGCTCTCGGCCTGCAGCGGCTCGCTGATCGATCACCTCGGCGTCGATCTGGGTACGGGCCAGTTTCCCGACGGAGGCGATGCCGGCTGCACAGGCTCCAGCTGCCAGGCGTCGTGCGACTGCGCGCCGGCCAACGCGACCGCCCAATGCGATGGCAACGCTTGCTCCTTCACCTGCAACGCCACGTTCTTCCGCAGCGGCACCGCGTGCATCTCGCCCTCGCGCATCGCGGCCGGCGGAGACAGCACCTGCGCCATCTTGCAGGACGCGACCGTCAGCTGCTGGGGTCAGCCGCTGGGCGCCGCCACCACGCCCTCCGAAGTTCCCGCAGCCGTCCCGGGCTTGACCCAGGTCGCGCACCTGGCCGTCGGCTCCGGCCACGCCTGCGCGGTGATGCTCGACAACGCGACCATCAACTGCTGGGGCAACAACGACTCCGGGCAGCTGGGCACGCCGGCCGCGACCGCTGCCTCGGCCGAGGCGCCCGGAATCACCACCACCTTGACCTCTGTCAGCGACATCGTGGTCGGCGACCACCACACCTGCGCGCTCACCAGCGCCGGCGCGGTCTGCTGGGGCGCCAACGACGTGGGTCAGCTGGGCGACGGCAGCACATCGCCCAACGCCGGCCGCAACACGGTCGTGAACACCGCGGGCGCCACGGGCATCTCGGGCGGCAAGCGGCACACCTGCGTCAGCATCAACGGCGGCGTCAGCTGCTGGGGCTCGGATGACAGCGGCCAGATCG
>DATBAA010000618.1:0-5368 GCA_036271755.1 Myxococcales bacterium
CACGCGATTGGCCGGCGATTGAAGGATGGCGGCGACGGCCGGCGCGGTGAGCACGTGCGACACCAGCGCGGAGAAGTTTCGCAGGCCGCGCTTCTTCGCCAGCGAGATGGCCATGGCATTGGCCGGCGCGGTGGTCTCGAAGCCGATGGCGAAGAAGACCACCGGCCGTTTGGGGTTGTCGGCGGCGAGCTTGAGCGCGTCGAGCGGCGAATAGACGACGCGCACGTCCGCGCCGCGCGACTTGAGCGAGAGCAGATCTCCGCGCGAGCCGGGCACGCGCAGCATGTCGCCGAAGGAGCAGAAGATCACCTCCGGCATCGAGGCGATGGCGTGCGCGCGATCGATGGTCTCCAGCGAGGTCACGCACACCGGGCAGCCCGGCCCATGAATCAGCTCGACCTTGCCCGCGAGCAATTCATCGAGGCCGTGTTTGACGATGCTGTGCGTCTGCCCGCCGCACACCTCCATGATGGTCCACTCGCGCGTCGCCCTGCGTGAGATGGCGTCCAGCATGCGGCGCGCGGCCTCCGGATCGCGGTACTCGTCGAGGAACTTCATGAAGTCTCTCCAAGCTCGTCGAGCTGGTCGATGCTCTTCAAGAATTCGAAGATGCGCATGGCCTCCGCCTCGTCGATGCGCGAGAGCGCGAAGCCCACGTGGACGAGCACGTAATCGCCCGGCTGCGCTTCGGGGACGTGCTCCAGGCAGACGCGGCGGGCGGCGCCGCCGAAGTCCACCTTGCCCATCAGCACGTCGCCGCCGCGCTCCACTTCGATCAACTTTCCGGGGATCGCGAGGCACATGATTCACTCCACCGCAGCGAGACAAGCGAGTTGGCCCAGCGCGAGGCCGCCGTCGTTGGGAGGGACATGGCGGTGGCGCACGACCTGGAAGCCCTCGCGCGAAAGCCTGCGTACGCACTCCTCCAAGAGGATCGCGTTCATGAAGACTCCGCCGCTCAGCGCGACGGTGCGCGGCGCTCCATGGCTGCGCAGCGAGGCGCAGGTTTGCACCACCATCTCCACCACCGTCGAATGGAAGCGGCGCGCCACGATGGGCAGCGGCGATGTGTCCAGCGCCAGCGCGCGGATGAGCGGCCTCGTGTCGATGACGCCGCCGCGCAGATCGAACGGGTAGGGCGCCTCTTCGCGCAGGCCCGTCGCGGCCCACTCCAACTCGACGGCCGCTTGCCCTTCGTAGGTGACCTCGCGGCGCAGCCCGGCGATGGCCGCCGCGGCGTCGAACAGGCGGCCCATGCTGGAGGTCAGCGGGCTGTTGATGCCGCGATCGATCATCCGCAGCAGCGCGGGCTCGGCTGGCGAAGGCAATCCGGCGGCGCGCAGATACGAGACCGCCATGCGCCACGGCTGCTGAATCGCTTTCTCGCCGCCCGGCATGGGCACGGGCAGCAAGTGCGCCGCGCGCTCGACGCCGCGCAGATCACCGACGAGAAACTCTCCGCCCCAGACGGTGCCGTCCTCGCCGTAGCCGGTGCCGTCGAAGGTGACGCCGATGGCCGGACCCTGTTCTCCGTTCTCCGCGAGGCAGCTGGCGAAGTGCGCGTGGTGGTGCTGCACGGCCAGGCGCGGCAGGTGTTGAAGCTCGGCCCAGCGGGTCGAGGCGTAGTCGGGGTGGAGATCGTGCACCAAAGCCTTTGGCTCGATTCCACAGAGCTGCTGGTAGCGCGCGATGCTCTCCTTCCACGCCTCGAACGCGGCGAGGTGATCGAGGTCGCCCAGGTGATGGCTGAGAACGGCGCGCTGTCCCTCGCCCAGCGCGAAGACGGCTTTGAGTTGTCCTCCGAGCGCCAAGGCCGGCTCCTTCAGTGCCCGCGGGAGCGAGAGCGGCAGCGGCGCGTAGCCGCGCGCGCGGCGAATGGGCAGCGCCTCGCCGCCGGCCACGCGGAAGACCGAGTCGTCGCAGCGCGTCTGGATGGGCCGATCGTGCGTGAGGACGAAGTCGGCCAGGCCGCGCAGACTGTCGACGGTGTCGTGGTCCTCGAAGACGATGGGCTCGTCGCCGCGGTTGGCGCTGGTCATCACCAGCGGCATCTCCACCGCGCGCATCAACAAATGCTGCAGCGGCGCATAGGGAAGCATCAAACCAATGGTTGGCCCTTGCCGCTTGCCGCGCACGATGACGATGGGCCGCTCGCGCGAGCAGAGCAAGTCGCGCTCGGCCGGCGAAATGAGGGCCAGCGCCTCCGCCTGCTCGAGGTTCGCGACCATGACCGCGAACGGCTTGTCTCCGCGCGACTTGCGCCGGCGCAGCTTCTCCGCGGCGTCGAGGCGGCAAGCGAGGTGATAGCCGCCAATGCCTTTGATGGCGGCGATCTCACCGCGCCGAAGCCGCGCGGCCGTGAGCGCGATTGGATCTTCCGTTTCGACTTCGATGCCCGCGGCGTCGAGCAGCCGCGGCGATGGCCCGCAGCGCGGACAGCAGATGGGCTGCGCATGAAAGCGCCGATCGCGCGGGTCTTCGTACTCGCGGCGGCAATCGGCGCACATCTCGAAGCCGGCCATGGTGGTGCGCTGCCGGTCGTAAGGCGCCTTCGAGACAATGGTGAAGCGCGGCCCGCAGTTGGTGCAGTTCGCGAAGGCGAATCCATGACGCCGATCCGAAGGATCGAAGATCTCGCTCAAGCAGTCTGGACAAGTCGCGACGTCGGGAGATACGGACGCGACGCCCTCCTGCTGCGTGCTCTCCTCGATGCGAAAGCCGATCTCGCCCCGCGGCGGCCGCGCGTCGCAATGGATGGCCTCGACCTTGGCCAGTGGCGGCGGCTTTTCGTTCAGGTCGGCGACGAATCCGTCCAGCGCGGGCGCGGTGCCCTCGACTTCGATTCGCAGGAGTCCGGCTTCATTGCGGACAAACCCCGCGAGACCGTGGCGGGCCGCGAGTAAGTGCACGAAAGGGCGGAAGCCAACCCCTTGCACGACGCCGCTGATTGCGATGCTCCGGCGTTCCACAAAGCCGAACTAACACATGGGCGAGTGAGCTCGTCAGCTCGCAAAGATACTTACTGCAATGGTCCCGGTTGTTGGAAACCAATCGAACTAAGTAATGGCCGCAATACCTTCCGGGTGGCTCTCCGCCGGAACCAGCGTGACGTCTTGCAGCACGCCGACCTCGCGCCGTACCTTCCGCCCGGTCGTCGGCATTGCGAGCAGCGGAGAGATGAGCAGCAGGTCGAACACTCCCGCCGCCAGCGGCAACAATCCGGCTACCGCGAGGCCCGGCCGCCGCAGCCCGAGGCTCAAAGCAATCAAGGAAGCGCCGGCTCCGATTTGCGCCCAGCGGCCGGCAGGGGACGTCATCCATTCAGCGATAGGATCCATCGCTGTAAATTATCGATGGTGTCCGCCTCCCGCCATTGCGCCTTTACGGAGCATCGACGGTCCGCCCGTCTTGAAGAAGCGCCAGACGACGGCCGCGGCGATGAGCAGAAAGCCCAGGTTCAGGAAGGTGGTGTAGTTGAGCTCGAAGCCCGCGGGCGCGACCTTGGCCTGGCCGTGCTCGGGGATGAGCCCAAGGGCGGAGAAGCCGAGCTCGATCGCCAGCGAGGCCGCCACCATCGACGCGTAGAAGATGCCGAGGATGGCCGCCGTCATCCGTAGGCCATAGTACTTGCGATAGATGTTCAAGATGGGCAGCACGATCAAATCGGCGAAGAGGAAGCTCACCACGCCGCCGAAGCTGATGCCGCCGTTCCAGAGCGTGGCCGCGAGCGGCACGTTGCCGACGGAGCAGACGAACGAGAAGATGGCGATGACGGGCCCGACGGCCGGCCCCCAGAGTTTGGCCAGAGTAGGGTGGCCCTGGAGAAAGAAGCCGCGCCAGAAGCTCGCCGGCACGAAGGTGCCGATGAGGCCCGCCAGCAGCAGTCCGGCGGCGATGTCCTTCCAGATGGAGATCCAATCCATCACGAACGAGTGGCTGATGGCGGTCATGTCCATGGCCGCGTGCTCTTCCATCTTGCCCGGAACGTTCCGCCCGGCCTGCTCCCGCGCCGCCTTCACCAGGCGATCGCTCACCAGGAAGCGAAAGAGCGTTGCCATGATGGCCACCATCAAGGGCCCGCCAATCAACTCCGCCAGCATGAAGCGGTAGCCCATCAGCACGGTGAGGATGATCCCCAACTCCACCACCAGATTGGTCGAGGCCATCTCGAACGCCATTGCCGCGGTGAAGTCGGCGCCCTTGTTGATCATCGAGCGGGTGAGCGCGACGGCTGCGTAGGAGCACGACGAAGAGGCCGCGCCCAGCCCGCAAGCCACCGCGAGTGACTTGGGCGAAGAGTCCGGCAGCAGCTTCTTGATCTTTTGTTTGGAGACGGCTGCCTGCACCACGGCCGAGAGCAGGAAGCCGAGGATCAGGGCCCAGAGCAGCTGCCAGGCCATCGCCGCCGTCATGTGCAGCGCCGCAAGGATCTGGTGCACGAACAAAACCTATGCACGCAGGTCAGCGACCCGCCAATTCGATCTCGAGCGCCTGCCAATCGACCTCGGCGCCCAGCCGGGACAAGACGGAGTAGAGGCCGAAGCGGATGCGGAAGAGGAAGAGCAACCGGCCCGGAATCCGCAGCTTGAGCATGGCGCGCTTGCTCTTGATGAGGTCGCGGGTCTCGACGTTCACGCCGGCCTGGATGCGCCGCTTTCCCGAAGCGAGGATCGGCGCGAAGAAGCCGCGCATCAAGTCGCGCGTCGCCTCGAGCGCAGGCCCCGGCCCGGGGTCGTCCGCTCCCAGGAGCCGCAGCGCTTCACGCATGCCGGTGTCGTCGTTTCGCGGACCGTCCGGGAGAGCGCGATGAGCGCGGCGACGGTCTCGCTGTCGAAGGCGCGGACGCAGCCATAGTCGAGAACGGCGATGCGTCCGTCGTAGCGAAAGAGCAGGTTGCCGGGATGTGGATCGGCGTTGAAGAGCCCGTGGCGATAGAGCGTGCCGATATAGAATTGGTAGAGCGCGCGCCCGGCGCCGTCGCGCTCTTCCTGGGTGGCGTGTTCGACGAAGGAATCGAGCCCGCGGCCGTCTTGCCAGGCCGTCGTCAGGACCCGGCCCGAGCTCCAATCCGGGTGGACAGCCGGCACCACGATCGAGCCGTCGTTGGCGAACAGCGTCCCGAACCGCGCCTGGTTTCTCTGCTCGGCCGCGTAGTCACACTCTTCGAGGAAGCGGGCCTTCGCCTCCACCACGACCTGGTCGACGTTGGATCCCGGAGCCAGGAGGCCGACGAGGACTTTGCCGATCTGCGCGCTGCGGAAGTCGGCTGCGATCGCGGCCTCGAATGGACCTGGAGGAGCGAGAGCAGCTGGCGCGTCTCCTCCGGAAGCGTGTCGTCGACGTAGCTGAGGATCTGGCCGACCTTCAT
>DATBAA010000619.1:0-1795 GCA_036271755.1 Myxococcales bacterium
GCGCTGAAAGCCCGGCTTGCCGCCGCCGTGCTTGCGCACGCTCATGGCCAGATCGAGCAGCACGTCGAAGTCGCGCCGGACCCCGGGCGGCGGGTCGACCAGCGCTTCGACATAGCGAGCAGCATTGCGGACCGACAAGGCATAGAAGATCAAATCATAGTGATCGCGCTCGAAGCCGAAGCTGGTGGGGAGGATGAGGTTGGCGTGGCGCGTGGTCTCGTTGCGATAGATATCGATCGAGACCATGTATTCCAGGCCGCTCAGCGCGCGGTCCAGCCGCTTTCCGTTCGGCGTCGAGAGCACCGGATTGCCGGCGAAGGTGATGAGCGCGCGAACGCGGCCGTCGCCCTCGGTGTCGATCTCCTCGGCCATGGTGGCCGCCGGCAGCTCGCCGCCAAACTCAGGCAGGCCGCGCACGCGGCTGCGGAAGCGGTTGAAGTGGCCTTGATCTCCCGTGCGATTGGCGAGGCCCGGCAAGTCGGCCGCCGGCGTGGTGAGCATGAAGCCGCCCGCGCGATCGAGGTTGCCGGTGATTGCGTTCAAGGCGATCACCAGCCAGGACGCGAGGCCGCCATACTCCTGCGTCGCCGCGCCGACGCGGCCATAGGCCACGGCCGAAGGCGCCGACGCAAACTCCAACGCTAGCTTGCGAATGTCCGCGGCGGAGATGCCCGTGCGCTCCGCCACACGCTCGGGCGGAAAGCGCAGCGCCGCTTCGCGCAGCTCTGCGAGACCCTTCGCGGGCAAGCCTTTCAAGTCCGCGCGGCCTTCGGCGAAGAGCACCTGCAGCATGGCGAGCAGCAGCAGTGAGTCCGAACCAGGCCGGATGGCGAAGTGCTGATCTGCAATCGCCGCGGTCTCGGTGCGCCGCGGATCGACCACCACCAGCTTGCCGCCGCGCTTCTTCAGCGCCTCGAGCCTGCGCGAGATGCCGCCGGCGGTCATCAAGCTGCCGTTCGAAGCGATGGGATTCGCGCCGAGCACGAGAAAGAAGCTCGTCCGGTCGACGTCCGGAATGGGCATGTAGAGCTGATTGCCCAGCATGGTGAGCGCCGCCAGCATCTGCGGCAGCTGGTCGACGGAGGTGGCCGAGAAGCGCGCCTTGGTGCCGATGGCCCGCGAGAAGAGCGGCACGGCGAGCAGGCCCGAATACGAGTGCGCGCCCGGATTGCCCAGGTAGATACCGACCGAGCTCCGCCCGTATTTGCGCTGGATGGCGGCGATCTTCTCGCCGGCTTCGTTCAGCGCGTCTTCCCACGCGACGGACTTCCAGGTGCTGCCTTCGCGCCGCTGCGGCTCGCGGATGCGGTCCGGGTCGTTCTGCACGTCGACGATGGCCGCCGCCTTGGGGCAGATGTGGCCCTGGCTGAACGGGTCTTCCTTGTCGCCGCGCACGCTCTTGACGGAGCTGCCGTCCATCTCGACCGAAAGGCCACAGACGGCTTCGCAGAGCATGCAGGTGTGCAGTTTCGTCGTCACCACGCAGATTTATCACGCTGGAGCGTCGGTCTTGTACTCAAAACCCGGATAGACGAAGGCAGGCTCGATGAGCGAGCACTCGCCTGCCGTGCCGCCATGCTTGCGCACTTCGGCGCGCCAATGGCGGGCAACACTCTCTTTCATTATATCGCGACTTTGAGGTTCTTTTAAGGCCCTTCTACTTTTCGGTGCCGATCTTCTTGCTCAGCTTGTTCAGCGCCTCGCTGGTCTTGTCGAGCGCCTTCTTCGCCCCCGCCTGCGTCTTCACGCGCGCCTTCTGCAGGCCGTCGCTGGTCTTGTCGATGCCCTTGTTGGT
>DATBAA010000620.1:0-19942 GCA_036271755.1 Myxococcales bacterium
CGCGTCGAACCTGCACGTCGACGCGATCACGCCCGGCGACAACCTGCGCACCGAGCTTGCGCGCCGGCTGGCGGCGCTGGAGACGAAGAGCGTCAGCGGCTACCCGCGCCGGCGCGCGGTGCTGCCGGTCTGATCATGGCGGTGAGCGAGGCGACGGTGCCCAAGCTCTGCGTCATCATCCGCAAGGCCTATGGCGCGGGCCTCTACGCGTTTGGCGGACCGGCGTTCGAGCCCGACGCGACCATCGCGCTGCCGCAAGCGATGATCGCCGTGATGGGCGCTGCCGCGGCGGTGAACGCGGTCTACTTCAACAAGATCCAAGAGAAGCCGGAGGCCGAGCGGCCCGCCTACGTGCAGAAGCTGCGCGACGAGTACAAGGCCGACATCGACATCTACAAGCTCGGAGCCGAGCAGGTGATCGACGCCATCGTCCCGGGCGATCGGCTGCGCGAGGAGATCATCAAGCGCTTCGACGCGGCGGCCTCGCGGCCCCGGCCCGTCAGCGCCAAGCGCCGCTCGGTCACGCCCGTCTAGTGGAGGTCCCGCTCGACCGGCAGGCAACGCTGCGGCGGCTGGCGCTGCCGCTCGTCGTCTGCTGCGTGCTGTTGGGCGTGGCGTATGCGCGGACCTCGCAAGGCACTGCGCATCCGTCGCCCTGGGGCTATCGCAATTGGTCGTTCGCGACGCTGACCTATTCGGACATCCTCGCGCTGCATGAGGATCGCGGCGGCGGCGCGCACCCGCTGCCGTATCTGAAGGACAAGATCGAGTATCCGGTGCTGCTGGGTCTGGGCATGTGGTGGCCGAGCGCGGTGCAGCCCAACCGCGCCGGGTACTTCGCGGTCACCTTCCTGATGCTGGCGATCTGCGCGGTGCTGTCTCTTTATTTGATCGGCACCTTTCCAAACGCGAAGCCGTGGTTCTTCGCGGCCTCGCCGGCGCTGATCGTCTACAGCGCGTTGAATTGGGATCTGCTCGGCATCCTGCCGCTGATCCTCGGCGTCTGGCTCTGGGCCAGCGGCCGCGAGCGCTGGGCGACGTTCGCTTTGTCGATCGCGGTGTGGACCAAGTTCTTTCCAGTCCTGGTCTTGGGCGTCCTGCTCGTCGTCGCCACGCGCAAGTCCTGGAAGTATGCCCTGCAGCTGGCCGGCATCTTCGCCGCCGTCACGCTGGTCTTGAACCTGCCGCTCGCCATCGCCGCGCCGGCGAACTGGCGTTGGTTCTTCGAATACAACCGCATTCGCGAGATCGAGCCCAGCCTCTATCTGCTGCTCGCGAACGTCAACCCCAAGGCCTTCGCGCCCACGGCCAACACCATCTCGGCCGCGGTCACGCTCGCCGCGGCGGCGGCCATCGCCTTGTACGAGCTGCGCACCCGGCGGCTCGAAGCGCTCCCGGCCGCGTGCGCGCTCGTCTGCGTCTTTTTCACCGTCAATAAAGTCTATTCGCCCCAATATTGGCTTTGGGTGGTGGCGCTGACCGCGCTGGTGGGCCTGCCCGACTGGCTGCTCAGCGTGGTGGGCTGCACGGCGCTCTGCGATTTCATCGTCAGCTTCATGCTGCTGCACCTGCAGGCGCAGCGCGATCCGCAGTGGACCTGGTTCTATCGCTCGCTCTTCTGGCCGATGGTGGCTGTTCGCTATTCCGTACTCGCGGCGTGCGCCGTAAGTGCCTTCTCGCGCTCGCGGCGCGTTGCGATATAAGGAGCGGAGATGCCTGAACCGCAACAGGCCCCGCCGAGCTTTGGCCGCTACAAGGACCCGGTCATGCTGGGCTCCGGCGGCATGGGCGCGGTCTACCGGGCCATCGATCCGATGCTGGATCGCTACGTCGCCATCAAGGTCCTGACCCACCGCGAGCCCAGATACTTGGAACGTTTTCGCCGCGAAGCGCAGGTGCTGGCGAAGATCATGCACCCGTCGATCATCCAGATCTACGAGATCGTCGGGTCCGACGAGGGGCAGTCCGACCCGTATATCGTCATGGAGTTCTTCGAAGGCCGGCCGCTCGACGCGGCGGTCAAGGCCGGGCCGCTTCCGCAGGCCACGGTCATCTCGATTCTGCGGCAGGCCGCCGAAGGTTTGAAGAAGGCCCACGTCAACCAGGTCATCCATCGCGACATCAAGCCGGCCAACATCATGCTGGCCGACAACGGCGACGCCAAGATCCTCGACTTCGGCATCGCCAAGCTGCGCGACGCGAAGAAGGATCTGACCGGCCAGACGGTGCTCGGGACGCCGTACTACATGAGCCCGGAGCAGGCGATGGGGCACCCCATCGATCAGCGCACCGACATCTATTCGCTGGGCGTCACCGCGTTCCACCTGCTCGCCGGCAAGCGGCCGTTCGAGGCCAAGAGCAAGGTCGACGTGATGTTGATGCAGGTGAAGAACCCGCTGCCCGACATCTCCACGTTCGTGCAGGTGGATCCGCGCGTGCAGCGCATCGTCGAGAAGATGTGCAGCAAGCAGGCCGCGCAGCGCTACCAGAATACCGACGAGCTGATCGAGGCGCTGGATGGCCTGCCCAAGTCGCTGGGCGGCAAACAGTCTGGCGATCCCATCTCTGGCAACACGCCCATGCCGCAGGTCGCGACGGCCCAGTTCGAGACCGCGCAGCTGCCGCCGAGGCGGCCGCAGCAGCCAATCGTGACGGCTCCGCTGGTGGCCAAGACGCCGCCGCGGCCGACGCGGCCTCCCGAAGTCTCGCGCCCGGCGCAGAAGCCGCAGCAAGCCACGCCGGTTCGCGCGCAGACCATGCCCCCGCAGGCTCCTCCCAAGAAGAAGTCGGGAGCGGGCGCGGGCGCGGGCATCATCTTTGGCTGCCTCGCGGCGGTGGTCGTGCTCGGCGCCGCGGCGACCTTCTTCCTGCGCCCGGGCAACGATCAGAACGGCCGCGTGCCGCTGCACGGCTGGGTGAAGCAGGGCGACACCATGAAGAAGATCCACCGCCAGGGCGGCTACGGAAACTGCGTCTTCTCCAGCAAGGAGATCGATCTCAAGGACGAGGACGCTGCCTTGAGCACCGTCTTCTCCGCCAGCGAGCCCGTCTTTGGCCGCTGCTTCTTCGCCAAGAAGGTCGGCAACAACAAGCAGGGCGAGATCTGGCAGGAGCTGTGGGTCGACGGGGTGAAGCGGGCGCAGATCATCTACGAGCCCATGCCTGGCGACGAAGAGAGCATTCCGCTGGCGCTCAGCCAGCAGCAGGCGCAGCGGCTGGCCGACCTCTCCGCCGGAAAGCACACGCTGGACGTCTGGATCTACCGGCAGTCCGCCAACGCCGACGCGGCGCCGCTCGCTGCCGGCGAGTTGATCGTTCGCAAATGACCTACACCTGATGGCGTCCCGGGGCGCCCGGAGCTTTCCACGTGAACTTCGACCTCAATGAATCGCAGCAGAAGCTAGTCGACATGGTGCGCGACTTCTGCGTGCGCGAAGTGAAGCCGCACGCCATGGAGTGGGACCGCGACGAGAAGTTTCCCCACGAGGTGGTGGCGCAGCTGGGCGAACTGGGGCTCTTGGGCATGACGGTGCCCGAGGAGCTGGGCGGGTCGGCGGTGGACACCGTCTCGGTGGCCGCGGTCGTCGAAGAGGTCGCTCGCTGGGACGGCTCGCTGGCGCTGACGGTGGCCTCGCACAACGGCCTGGGCACCTCGCACCTGCTGCGCTTCGGCAGCGATGAGCTGCGGCAGAAGTACATCCCCGACATCGCCGCCGGAAAGAAGCTCGCGGCCTGGGCCTTGACCGAGCCGGGCAGCGGCTCGGACGCGGCCGGCATGCGCTCGACGGCGGTGCGCAAGGGCGACGGCTGGGTGCTGAACGGCAGCAAGATGTTCATCACGCAAGGCACCGTTGGCGACGTCTTCGTGGTGCTCTGCCTGACCGACCCGGCGCTCAAGCAGAAGGGCGTGACGGCGTTCTTGCTGGAGAAGGGCCTTGCCGGGTTCTCGCAGCGGCCGCTGCACGGCAAGCTGGGCATGCGCTCGTCCGACACCGCCGAGCTCGTGCTCGAGGATGTCTTCGTCGAGGACTGGCGGCGCATCGGCGCGGTGGGCGGCGGCTTCATCGATACGCTGAAGATCCTCGACAAGGGCCGCATCACCATCGGCGCGCTGGCCGTCGGGCTGGGCCGCGGCGCCTTGGAAGAGAGCATCTCCTACTCGAAGGATCGCAAGGCGTTCGGCAAGCCCATCGGCGACTTTCAGGCCTTGCGCTGGATGATGGCCGACATGGCGACGGAGCTGGACGCGGCGCGGCTCCTGGTGCACCGGGCGGCGGCGCTCTGCGACCAGGGACGGCCGTACGGCTCGGAGGCGGCCATGGGCAAGCTCTTCTCCAGCGAGGCCGCCTGCCGCGCGGCCGCCAACGGCGTGCAGATCCACGGCGGGTACGGCTTCACCCGCGAGTTCCTGGTCGAGCGCATCTACCGGGACGTGAAGCTCTGCACCATCGGCGAGGGGACCAGCGAGGTGCAGCGGCTGGTCATTGCCCGCGAGCTCCTCAAAGCATGAAAGCCTCCCCTGCGCCGGGGGCGCGCTTCGGATGACGGAGCTGAACGACCGCGAGCGGGTGGCGCAGCTGGGCCGCATCCTGGGGCTGCCCGAAGAGGCCATCAACCCCGATCTGGCCATCGAGGCGCTGCGCCACGGCAGCTATGTCCACGAGCGGTCGCTGGCGCCGGGCCGCGAGCAGCTGCGCTCCAACGAGCGCCTCGAGTTCCTGGGCGACGCCGTGCTGGGCTTTCTCATCGCGCGGAGGGCCTACGAGAACTTTCCCGAGTTCAACGAGGGCGAGCTGACCAAGCTGCGCGCTTCGCTGGTGCGCGAGGAGTCGCTGGCCATGGTGGCGCGGCAGATCGGCCTCGGAGAGCTGCTCCTGCTGGGCCGGGGAGAGCAGCGCAGCGGAGGCCGCGAGAACGCCGCGCGGCTGGCCGACGCGCTGGAGGCGGTGATCGCCGCGGTCTTCCTGAGCTGTGGCCTGGAGCGCGCGCAGGAGGTGGTCGAGCGGCTGCTGGCGCCGCTCTTCGCGCAGACCGAGGCGCTGGCAAGAGACCCGAAGACCGAGCTGCAGCAGCTCTTCCAGAGCCGCCGCCGCGTGCCACAGTACCAGGTGCTGGGCATCACCGGGCCGGACCACGCGCGCATCTACGACGTGGAGGTGCGGCTCGATCAGCTGTCGCTCGGACGCGGCAGCGGCAAGTCGAAGAAAGAAGCTGAGCAGGCCGCCGCGCGCGCCGCGCTGGAGGCCAAGGGCGCCATCGAGCAGGCCCTGGTCGACGAGGCGGTGACGCTGGCCGAGCACAATCCGCGCTGGCCTCTGCTGGCTATCGACGAGCTGGGGCGCATTCGCGGCGCGTTGCCCGAGGCCCTGGTCGAGCACGTGGGCAGCACCGCCGTGCCGGGCATGGTGGCGAAGCCCATCATCGACTTGCTGGTGGGCGTGCGCGAGCTGCCGGCGTCATTGCGGCTGCCCGACTACGAGGCGTGGGGCGAGGTCGGCGTGCCCGGGCGGCTCTACTTTCGCAGGCGGCAGAATGGCCAGGCCTTCAACGCGCAGGTGGTGGTGCAGGGCGGGCCGCTGTGGACCGACGCGCTTCTGCTGCGCGATTTTCTCGCCGCGCATCCCGAGGAGGCGGCCGCGTACGGCCAGCGCAAGCGCGAGGTGCTCTCGTCCGGCGCGACCACGCTGCTTCGCTATGCCGCGCGGAAGGCCCCGGCCGTGGCAGAGCTGCTGGAGCGCGCTCGCCGCTGGACCAGATGAGTCACCGGACCAGGTGAGTCACTCGTCGCGCAGAACCTCCATCGGGTCGACCTTGGAGGCGCGCAGCGCGGGAGCCGCGCAGGCCAGGAGCGCGACCGACAGCAAGAGCGCGCAGACCGAGGCGTAGGCCAACGGATCGGCGGCCGAGACGTTGGCGATCTGCGACTGCAACAGCCTGCTGCCCGCGGCCGCTGCCGCGAGGCCGAGCAGGAGACCTGCCGCCGAAAGCCGCACACCCGAGCCGAGGACCAGCGCCAGCACCTGCCCGGGCCGCGCGCCCACCGCGAGGCGAATGCCGAGCTCTCGGCGGCGCTGCGCGACCAGCAGCGAGACGACTCCGTAGAGGCCGACGGCGGTGAGCACCAGCGCCAAGGCCGCGAAGGAGAGGAGCAGCATCAGTGCCGAGCGCCGGGCGGCGGTGGTGAGCGCCAGCTGCGCCTCCAGCGCTCGAGGCTCCAGGCGCTCGAGGTTGCCGTCGATGGAGTTGACCGCGGCGCGAAGCGCGGGCGAAAGCGCTTCGGCGGAGAGCTTCGTGCGCAGCACGAACTGCATCGTCTCGACGGGAACTTGCTTGAACGGCAGATAGATCTGCGGCGCGGGCGTGGTGGCGAAGTCCGTCTGGTGAACGTCGCCGGCCACTCCCACGATGGTCCAGTGCGTGTCGCGCGGAAAGCGGTCGCCGCTCACCGCGACCACCAGCCGCTGGCCGATGGGATCCTCGCCGCGAAACTGCGCCTTCGCCAGCGCCGCGCTGATCACGCAGACGGGCGGCGCATCGGGGCCATCGCTGGCTGCGAAGGTCCGGCCGGCCAGCAGCGGAATGCGCAGCGCCTCGAAGTACCCGGGCGCTGCAAGTCCGAAGAGCGCGCTGGGACGATCGCCGGTTTCGCCGACGGCGCCTTCGCGACTCACCCAGGTGCCGGGCCGGGCGCTGGTCATCGGCAAGCCAAAGATTCCAGAGGCCACCTCGACCCCCGGCACGGCGCTCAACCTCGCCAGGAGCGAATCGTGGAATGCGGCCTGCTTTGCCTCGGTGTCGTAGCGAATCTCCGGCAGGCCGATGCCGAAGGTCACCACGTTGCCGGCGGTGAAGCCCGGATCGATCGACATGAGCGCGAGCAGGCTGCGCAGGAAGAGGCCGGTGAAGAGCAGCAACACGGCGCTCAAGGCCACCTCCGAGATGACCAGCAGGCCGCGCGGCGAACGTCCGGAGCGGTGCAGCGCCAAAGGCCCCTGCTGCAGCGCGCGCTGCGGATCGAGGCCGCGCTGCAGCCAGTGCGGCACGAAGGTGCAGAGCAGGACGGTGAGCGCAATCAGCGCGGCGCCGAACGCGAACGCCGGCCAGCCAACCTGGGTTTGGGAGATCAGCGTGCGGATCTGCTCTGCCGGAACGAGGCCGCCGGCAGCGCTCAAGAGTGCCGCGCCGAGCAGCAGCCCAAGCGCGCCGCCTGCCCCAGCGAGCAGCGCTCCTTCCGCGAGATGGCGGCGTAGCTCCTGGGCGCGCGACGAGCCAAGGCTGATGCGGATGGCGCTCTCGCGCAACCGCGCGGTTGCACGTGCCAGCACCAAATTTGCCACGTTGAAGAGCGCGATGAGGAAGAGCAGCCCCGCCGCGGCCATCAAGAGCAGCAGAGGCTCGGCACGGTCGCCCACCAGGGTCTGGTGCAGATCGGCGGCGCCCGCGCTCCACTTCGCGTTGGTCTCCGGATACTCGCCGGCGAGCCGGTCCGCGACGGTGGCGAGCTCTTGCCGCGCCTGCTGCAAGGTCGCTCCGGGGCGCAGCCTGCCCAACGCGCGCAGGGCGCGGACGCCGCGGCCTTCGTAGCCCTCGAGCGGAATGTAGAGCTCCGGGGCGCGGCCATCGACGCTGAATTCGAACCGCGCCGGCAGCACCCCCGCGATGGTCCGCGGCTCATCGTTCATGCGGACGGTACGGCCGACGACCGAGGGGTCGCCCGCGAAGCGGCTGCGCCAGATCGAGTGGCTGAGAAAGACGATCGGCGGCTCGCCTTTGGCTCCGTCGGCTTGGGCCAGATCCCGTCCCAGCGCCGGGTGGACGCCCAGCGTCTCGAAGAAGTGCGGGGTGACCATGCCCGCGACCACGACCGGCAGCTCGCCGTTGCCGGTGTCCAGGGTGAAGGTGCGATCGCGCCAGGCCGCGGCCGACTGCAGCGACGGCGACTGCGCCGCGAAGTCGCGCAGGTCGGCGGTGGAGACCCAGAGCTGCCCGCGCCCGGGCCTGGTCCCGAAGATGGCGACGAGACGGTCTGCGTCCGCGAAGGGCAGCGGCCGCAGCACCAGCGTCCAGAGCAGCGAGAAGGTCGCGCTCGCCGCGCCGATGGCCAGCGCCAGCGTGAGCAGCACGGGCAGGGTGAAGAGCGGCGCCCGCCGCAACGATCGCAACGCGAATTTCAGCTCGGTCATTGATCCCCCCTCCAATCGCAATCTACTCCGGGAGCCATCATAGCCGCCGCCGGGGAGCGGTCCCTCGCCCGCCTGCGCCGAGCAACTTCGCTTGTGGAGCGCAACCCGCTTGGCTATTTTGCGCCGCCCAATGCGTCATCCCATTCCACTTCTGCTTGCCGCCCTTGCGTTCGCGTGTAACGACAAGCCCGCGCAGCAGCCCAATCCCTCCCAGCCACAGGACGTGCCCTCCATGTCGAACATCCCTCAGGGTCCCGGCGACCTCTACGCAACCTTCGAGACCAGCCGCGGCACCATCGTCATCAAGCTCTTCGAGAAGGACGCCCCCAAGACGGTGGAGAACTTCGTCAGCCTCGCCGACGGCGCGAAGGACTGGGTCGACCCGCGCACCGGGCAGAAGTCGAAGGCGCGCCTCTACGACGGCACCAGCTTCCACCGCGTCATCCCGCAGTTCATGATCCAGGGCGGCGACCCGCTGGGCACCGGCACGGGCGGCCCGGGCTACAAGTTCGAGGACGAGTTCAAGAGCAACCGCAAGTTCGACAAGCCGGGCCTGCTCGCCATGGCCAACGCCGGCCCAAACACCAACGGCTCGCAGTTCTTCATCACGGAAGTGGCCACCCCGCACCTCAACGACCGCCACACCATCTTCGGCGAAGTGGTGAAGGGCCTCGACCTGGTGCCGGCCATCGCCCGCGCGGGCAACGCCCAGACCAAGCTGGTGAAGGTCACGATCTCGCGCAGCGAAAAGACTCCTTGAAGGCGGGTTTCGCGGCTTTGGTGGGGCGGCCCAACGTCGGCAAGAGCACGCTGCTCAACCAGCTGATCGGCCAGAAGCTGGCCATCGTCAGCGCAAAGCCGCAGACCACGCGTGGCCGCATTCTCGGGGTGCTCACGCGCCCCGAGGTGCAGGTCGCGCTGCTCGACACGCCCGGGCTGCACACCGCCAAGGGCGGCCTCAACGCGCGCATGGTGCAGTCGGCGCTGCAGACGCTGGAGGACGCCGACGTGGCGCTCTTCCTCATCGAGGCGGGTGGGCCGGCCATCGACACCGCCACGCACAAGGCGCTCGACCAGGTGAAGGCCAAGAAGAAGCCCACGCTGCTGGTGGTCAACAAGATCGATCAGGTGCAGAAGACCATGCTGCTGCCGCTGATCGATCGCTGGAAGGATCTGCACGACTGGAGCGAGATCTACCCGCTCAGCGCTTTGAAGGGCGACAACGTGCCGGGCCTGGTCGACGCCATCGCGCGCCACCTGCCCGAGGGCGAGCCGATGTTTCCGGCCGACCAGTGGACCGACGCCTCCGAGCGCGACCTGTGCGGCGAGCTCATCCGCGAGCAGCTGCTCAAGCAGCTGGATCAGGAAGTGCCGTACAGCGCCGCGGTGCTCATCGAGCAGTTCGACGAGACGGAGCGCGAGAAGGGCGCCAAGGGCCTGGTGCGGGTGCTGGCCACCATCATCCTCGAGCGCGACAGCCAGAAGGCCATCGTCATCGGCAAGGGCGGCTCGCGGCTGAAGGAGATCGGCACCAAAGCCCGGCTGGAGATGGAGAAGCTGCTGGGCGCGAAGGTGTTCCTGCAGCTGCACGTCCGCGTCGAACCCGGCTGGACCGAGACCGCCAAAGGCATGCGCCGTGCCGGGTACGAAGAGAAATAGCTTCCGCGTCCTCGCGGTCTACGTCTGCTGCTGCGTGCTGTGGGGGTCGAGCTGGCTGGCCATCAAGATCGGCCTGCGCGAATGGCCGCCCATGCTCTTCGCGGGCCTGCGCATGGTGCTCGCGTCTTTGTGCCTGTTGCCCTTCATTCTAAAGCGCTGGGGCGAGCGGCCGCCGAAGCAGCTCATCGGCCGCATGCTGGCGCTGGGCGTGCTGCAGATCGGCATTCCCTATCCGATGCTCTTCGTCGCCCAGCAGTGGTTGCCGTCGAGCATCGCCGCGGTGCTCTTCGCCACCTTTCCGGTCTGGTTGATGCTGACCTCGCGGCTCTTCGTGCCGGGCGAGCACCTGACACCGCTCAAGCTGGCCGCCGCCGCGCTGGGCATGGCGGGCGTCCTGGTGCTGCAGCTGCCGCGGCTGCGCGGGCTCTCGTTCGGCAGCCGCGAAGCGCTGGGAGCCGCGCTGGTGCTGGGCTCGGCCATGCTGATCGCCACCGCCAACGCGCTGGTGCGGCGGCTCCTGGGCGGCGTCCGGCCGATGATGGTGACCTTCTTCCAGATCTCGTCGGGCGCGGTGGTGATCTTGACGCTGGCCGGGCTCCTCGAGCACCGCGCGGTGTTTCCGGCGAGCTGGCCGCCGCTGCTGGCGCTGTTCTATCTGGCGATCTTCGGCACCGTCGCGACGTACCTCTGCTTCTTCTGGCTGATCCGCCGCATCTCCATGGCCGCCGTGGGGATCGTCCCGCTGATCGACACCACCATCGCGGTGCTGCTGGGGGTCTTCTTCCTCGACGAGCCGCTGACCCGGTACGTGCTGATCGGTGGCGCGCTGGTGCTCTGCGCGGGCGCGCTCGCGAATCGGCCGCCGCCGGTCGCGGAAGAGGGCGCCACCGAAGCGGGCTAGGCCTTGGCCCGGCGGCGCAGGAGCCAGGCCCGGACCAGGATGGCGCCTCCGGCGAGCTCGCCGGCGATCACGTAGATGCTCTGGCTGGTCAGGCGGAGATGCTCGAGCAGCGAGGCGAAGTGGGCCACCGGGAAGCGGACCCCGAAGCGCGGGAAGAAGATGGCCAGCCAGATCGTCGTGTCGGGCTCGGCGCCGGTCAAGAGCTCGCCGGTGGCGTCGAGGAGCAGGTGGGTCAAGACGCCGGCGGCCACCGCCCAGACCGGACGGCTGCGCGAGACCAGCGCGATGCAGGCCAGCAAAAGCAAGAGCAGCCCGGTATGGCCGAAGGTGCGCGTGCCGGTGATGAGCCGGTCCGGGTGTCCCTCGAGCCAGAGCAAGCCGTAGAAGAGCGGCTTGTCGATCAGGTCCGGCAGGAGGCAGCCGAGCAGGATCCACCGCGCGGGCAGCAGCTCGCGCAGCGGCCCCAGCATGCGCGACCCGATGCCTGTGTGGCCGAGGATGAACAAGCGAGCGCGCGAAGCTCGCCCGGCGGCCCGGTGCAGTCAAGCTGAAGGTTGAACGGCTGACACAGCCGTGAGATACCCCCGCGTTCGATGGGCCGCAGCTACTTCATTCATACGTTCGGCTGCCAGATGAACGAGTCCGACTCGCAGCGGATGGGCGAGGCCTTGGCGCGCGCCGGCTGGGGCCAGACCGACGCGGCAGAGCGGGCCGACCTGGTGCTGGTGAATACCTGCGCCATTCGCGAGAAGGCCGAAGACAAGCTCTATTCGGCCTTGGGCCGCTATCGCATCTTGAAGGCGCA
Organism: Myxococcales bacterium; assembly: GCA_036271755.1. Taxonomy (GTDB): domain Bacteria; phylum Myxococcota; class Myxococcia; order Myxococcales; family 40CM-4-68-19; genus 40CM-4-68-19. Next base: position 11,549 of record DATBAA010000620.1, read on the forward strand.
GCGGGGGCTCAAGATCGGCGTCGCGGGCTGCGTGGCGCAGCAGGAGAAGGAGAAGCTGCTGCAGCGCGCGCCGTACGTCGACTTCGTGCTCGGGCCCGATCACCTGGACAAAGTCTCCGAGCTGGCCGAGCGCGGTGGCCAGGAGACCGACTTCGCCGAGACGCACGAATATCTCTTCCCGCAGGCAGATGCCGAGACCAGCCGCGGTCGTGCTACGGCTTTCGTGACGGCGATGAAGGGCTGCGACAACGTCTGCTCGTTCTGCGTCGTGCCCTATACGCGCGGGCGCGAGGTGTCGCGGCCGTATGCGGAGATCGTCCGCGAAGTCGCCGCGCTGGTGGAGGTGGGCGTTCGCGAGGTCACGCTCATCGGACAGAACGTCAATTCCTATTCGGGCGGCTGCGCGTTTGCGCAGCTCATCTCGCGCATCGCGGCCGTGCCGGGGCTGCTGCGCATCCGCTTCACGACCTCGCACCCCATGGATCTCTCGCCCGAGCTGGTGCGCGCGTTCCATGACGTGCCGCAGCTGATGCCGCACTTCCACTTGCCGGTGCAGCACGGGGCCGACACGGTGCTGCAGCGGATGCGGCGCAAATACACCATCGCCGAATACGAGCGGCGCATTGCCGAGCTGCCCGCGGGCCTCGCTTTGACGAGCGACATCATCTGCGGCTTTCCCGGCGAGACCGACGCGGAGCACGCGCTGAATATCGAATTCCTGAAGCGAACCAATTACGACAATCTATTCTCGTTCATTTATTCGCCGCGGCCGCACACGGGCGCGCTGCTCAAGCTTGCCGAGTGGGGCGAGGTGCCCAGGGCGTTGGCGCTGCAGCGGCTGGAAGAAGTGCAGCGGCTGCAGCAGGCGCGAACGATCGAGCGGCACAAGGCGAGCATCGGCAAGACTGTCGAGGTGCTGGTGGAGTCGCCCGGCTTCGGCCGCTCGCGCGAGAACTGGCCGGTGCATTTTCAAGGGCCAGCGCGCATCGGTGATTTGATCGAAGTCGGGATCGCATCGGCGTCGTTGGTGGCCTTGCGCGGGTCGCAAAGCCGATTGATCGACGCGGGCAGCGCCCAGCCTGCTCCAGAGCGCATGCACCTCGCGGTGGTGAGTCAGTAATGCTTCCTTTGATCGCGCTCGTCGGCCGCCCCAACGTGGGCAAGTCGACGCTGTTCAACCGCATCGTCGGCCGCAAGCTCGCCATCGTCGAGGACCGGCCGGGCGTCACGCGTGACCGTCAGTACTCGCTGGCAGAACACGGCGGGGTCCACTTCCGCGTCGTCGACACCGGCGGCTTCACCACCCGCCCGGGCCCGCGCGAGAAGAACCTGGGCGACAGCAAGCTGGTCAACGCAATTCGCAATCAAGCCGAGCGGGCCATCAAAGAGGCCGACGCCATCGTCTTCGTGGTCGACGCCGTCGAGGGCCTGGCGGGGTCGGAGCAGGAGCTGGCGCAGCTGCTGCGGCGCGGCGGCAAGCCGGTCTATCTGGCGGCCAACAAGGTCGACTCCAACCAGCGCGAGGCCGCGCTGGAGCTGGGCGAGCTGCACGGGCTGGGCTTCGACGTCTTCCCGTTGAGCGCCGAGCACGGCCGCGGCGTCATGGAGCTGCTCGACGAAGTGACCAAACAGCTGCCCGAGCCGACGGAGGATCCGGAAGAGCCGGCCAAGATCCACCTCGCGGTGCTGGGCCGTCCCAACGTGGGCAAGAGCACGCTGCTCAACAAGCTGCTGGGCGAGGATCGATTCGTCGCCAGCGAGGTCGCGGGCACGACGCGCGACGCGGTGGACGAAGAGGTGACCTGGAAGGCCCGGCGCTACGTCCTGACCGACACCGCCGGTCTGCGCAAGAAGCGGACGATCATCGACCGGGTGGAGGTCTTCTCCGCGCAGAAGGCCCTTCGGGCAGTAGAGAAAGCCGACGTGGTGGTGGTGCTCACCGACGCGACCCAGCTCGGCGTCGATCAAGACGCCCGCATCGCCGCGCAGGCCGAGGAGCGCGGCCGCGCCGTCATTTTGGTGGTCAACAAGTGGGACCTGGTCAGCGACAAGGACGGCGAGGCCAAGCGCCTGCGCGATGAAGCAGCGCGGCACTTGCAGCACGTCGACTTCGCGCCGCTGCTCTTCGTCAGCGCCTTGGAAGGCACGCGCATCCACAAGATCCTGGAGCTGGCCGCAGAGCTGCACGACGAGGCTTCCACTCGCCTCGGCACGCCCGCCTTGAACGATTGGGTGCAGCTGATGCAAGACGAGCATCCCGCGCCACTGTTTCGTGGCTTCCCGGTGCGCTTCAGTTATGCCTACCAGGTGGCCGTGCAACCGGTGACCGTCGCCATTCAATGCAACCGCCCGTCGGCGGTGGACGAGAGCTACAAGCGCTTCCTGACCAACCGCTTCCGTGAGCGCTTCAAGCTGCGCGTCCCGGTCCGCCTGGTCTTCCGCGAGAAGAGCCGCAGCCAGCCGCGTGGGTCGGGCGAGGCGTGATCGTCGCCGCGCCTTACAACCCTCCGAACATCGGCTCGCCCGTCCTCTGGGTCTGTTTTCTCGCCGGCGTGCTGCTGCTGTTGGGCATCGATCTCTGGATTTCGGGACGGCAGAAGTCGGAGCAGGGCTTCAAAGAGGCCTTGGGCTGGAGCCTGTTCTGGATTGCGCTCTCCATCGGGTTTGGCGCCTTCGTCTGGTTTCGCTACGGCGGCGAGCAGGGGCTGGAGTTCTTCGCCGGCTACCTGCTGGAGAAGTCGCTCTCGGTCGACAACCTCTTCGTCTTCGTGCTGCTCTTCAGGAGCTTCGCCATTCCGCCGCAGCAGCAGCACCGCGTGCTCTTCTGGGGCGTGCTCGGGGCGCTGATCTTGCGCGGGTCGTTGATCATGGTGGGCGTCGCGCTGGTGAAGCGCTTTCACTGGGTGCTGTCGGTCTTCGGCGTGGTGTTGATCTATAGCGCGTATAAAATTCTCTTTACCGATGAAAATGACGAGCGCGTTCCCACCGACAACCCCCTGGTGCGCTTCGTCCAGAAACACTTTCGCGTCACGCCCACCATCGAGGGGCCGCACTTCTTCGTGCGCCAGAAGGGCGTGCTCTTCGCGACGCCGCTGCTGCTGGCGGTCGTCGCCGCGGAGACGGCCGACCTGGTCTTCGCGCTCGACTCCATTCCGGCGGTGTTCGCCGTCACCGACGACTCGTTCCTGGTCTTCTCCAGCAACGTCTGCGCTTTGTTGGGCCTGCGCGCGCTCTACTTCGTGGTCCGCGGCGCGCTCCTGCGCATGCGCTTCCTCAAGCCCGGCCTCGCGGCCATTCTCACCTTCGTCGGCCTGAAGATGCTGCTTTTCCGCTGGATCACGCTGCCCACCGGCACTTCTCTGCTGATCATTGCTGCCATCCTGGGTCTGGTCGTGGTGGCCTCCTGGCTTCGTCCAGCCAACGATTCGTAGGCTCGCGGACTTGCGAAGCGAGCGGCCGAAGCGCAGCCTCTACCGGTGTGCCGGATTGCCAGCTACGTAGGTGAGCCGATCCGCGCCCGCGACGTCGTGTCGGCGCCGCCGCATTCGCTCTACATCCAGAGCTACAAGCCGCGCGAGATGCAGAGCGGCACGGTGAACGCCGACGGCTACGGCGCGGCGTTCTGGCTCGACGACGGCGTCCAGGAGCCCGCTTTGTACAAAACTCCTGCACCCATTTGGGCCGACCCGAATCAAAAGTGGATGAACGAACGCCTGCCCGTGCGATCGCTGCTCGCCGCGGTCCGGTCGGCCACCCCGGGCATCGGGTACGAGCTGGCCAACGTGCAGCCCTTCGCGAAGGGTAGGGTTGCCTTCGTCCACAACGGCTTCATCGAAGGCTTCCACCGCGGCCCCGAGCGCGCGCTGCGCGATTCGCTGGGCCGCGAGGCTTACGAAGGCATCGAGGGCACGAGCGACAGCGAGCACCTCTTCGCGCTGGTCAACGACTCGGCCGGGCCGCTGCACGAGGCCGTCCGCAGCGGCGTGCAGAGGCTCGAGCGCATCTGCGAGGAGCAGAATCGCAAGGCGGTGGCGACGCTGGTGCTGGGCGACGGCGAGCAGCTGGTGGCGGTGCGCTGGGCGCGCGGCTACGAGCCCGCCTCGCTCTACGGCGCGCCCTTCGCGCAGGGCTTCTCCTTCGTCTCCGAGCCGCTCGATCAGGCCGCGCAGTGGCGGGCCATTCCTGCCGGGCAGCTGGCCGTCGCGCGAGGCCGTGAGCTGCACCTGGAGGCGCTGTGAACGCCCAGCCGGCCGCGCGCGATCCGCTGGTGACGGCGCTGCGAGCCTCGCGGCGCTTCCTGCTCGCCAACCTGCCGCCGGAAGACCTGTGGACGGAGCAGCCCAGCGAAGCCTACAGCCCCATCGGCTGGCACCTGGGGCACATCGCGGCCATGCAGGCGCGCTGGCTCTTGCCCGGCGAGCCGCAGCAGTACGGACAATCCTTCGACCCGCAGGCGACGGCCAAGACTTTGCGCGCCACGCTGCCCCCGCCCAAGGAGCTGCGCGCTTTTCTCGACGACGTGCATCTGCGGGTCACCGAAGGCCTGCGCAAGGGCAGGGTGCCGGGCATCCTCGGGCTGCCCGAGAGCTTCCTGGTCCTGAACGTGGCCCAGCACGAGCTGCAGCACGCGGAGCACGTCCGGGTGGTGCATGCGCTGTGCGAGAAGCGGCTGCACACCATGCCCAAGGCGCTCTCTGTCCGCAGCACGGACCGCCTCGAGTTTGCCGGCGGTCTCGTCCAGGTGGGCTGCGCCGACGCCGCCATCGCCTACGACAACGAGCGTCCGGTGCAGGAGATCACGCTCGCTCCCTATTGGCTGGACAGGTCGCCGGTGACGGCCCGCGAGTTCGCCGGGTTCGCGCGCAAAGGCTACGAGGACCGCAAGCTCTGGACCGAGGCCGGCTGGGACCAGCGCAACAGCTCGCGCGCGCCGCTCGAAGGCCAGAACCCCGACGCGCCGGTGACTTGCGTGAGCTGGTTCGAGGCAGACGCCTACGCCCGCTTCCGCGGTGCGCGGCTGCCCACCGAGCATGAGCTGGAGGCCGCCGCGCTGCCGTCTTCGGGCGTCTGGGAGTGGACCTCCAGCTGGTTCGTGCCCTATCCGGGGTTCCGGGCGTATCCCTACGACGGCTATTCCACCCCTTGGTTCAACACCCACCGCGTCGTCCGCGGCGCTTCGTGGGCCACTTCGCCCGATCTTGCGCGTCCGAGCTTGCGCAATTGGTACGAGCCGGGCTTCCGCGAAATCCCCAGCGGGTTTCGCTGTGCAGGAGGCATTTGATGCGGCGCCCCTCGACGGTCACCGATTCGCGGCGCGGGCTCTTGCCCGGACCAGACGCCCACGGCGTAGCCCGGGTAGTGCAGCTGGACACGGCCGGCATCGCGCTGCGCGAGCTGGCGGCCGGGCTCTCCGGCAAGCCGCGCGAGATCGCCTGCAAGTATTTCTATGACGACGCGGGCTCCGCGCTCTTCGAGCGCATCACGGCGCTGCCCGAATACTTCCCCACCCGCACCGAGCGCGCGCTCCTGCTGGAGCGGGCGGCCAGCATCGTCGAGGCTGCCGGCGGCGCGCACCTGACCGACGTGGTGGAGCTGGGCAGCGGCGCCGCCTCGAAGACCGTGGCGCTCTTGGAGGCCGCGCTGCAGGCGGGCGGCAAGCCGCGCTACGTGGCGGTGGACATCAGCGCCCACGCGCTCGGGCGCACGCGGGAAATCCTCGCCGCGGCCCGTCCCGAGGTGCCGGTGGTCGAGGTGCTGGCCGACTACACCCAGCCCTTCAAGCTGCCGGAGAAGCCGGCCGGCGGCAGGCGGCTGGTGCTCTTCCTGGGCGGCACCATCGGCAACGACGAGGACGAGAGCGCCATCGGGCTGCTCACGCGCGTCCGCGAAGATCTGCAGCCGGGCGACATGCTGCTGTTGGGCGCGAACCTGGTCACCGATCCGGCCGCCATCCACGCGGCTTATAACGACGCGCAGGGCGTGACCGCGGCCTTCAACAAGAACCTCTTGAACGCGGTGAACGCGTTGTCGGGCGCGGACTTCCGGCCCGAGCTCTTCGATCACTACGCCCCCTACGTGGTCGAGAGGAAGCGCATCGAGATGTGGCTGGTGGCGCGCGAGGCCATGCAGGTCGATCTGGGCCGCATCGGCGGCGTGCTGCCGCTGCTGCAGGGCGAGGGAATTCGCACCGAGATCTCGCGCCGCTTCGTCCGCGACGACGTGCTGCGGATGATCGACGCCGCCGGCTTCTCGCCCGAGCGCTGGATGACCTCTCCCGACGGCCGCTTCGGTCTGGCGTTGGGCGTGGCGCGCCGCGACCTGCGCGGGCTGTAGCCCCGTCGCGGCCTAGGCGGACTCCAGGCTCCAGAGAGACACGGGCGTCTCGCGGCTCACCCAGAGGCCCAGCCCGAGCGGCTGGAACGCCTCGTTCAGGGCGCGCCGGTACCAGGCGTCGGGCCGCAAGATGGACTTCTCGTCCGTCTGCGACTGCACGCAGTTCTGGTCCCAGTCTTCCTGCGTGAGCACGCCGAAGTAGAGGACGCCGCGGCAGACCTTGTTCAAGTTCTGGAAGCCCCGCCGCGCCGCGCGCTCGTCCAGGTATTGGAAGACGTCGTAGCAGACCACCAGGTCGAACTTCGCGCGGCTGCGGAAGTCCTGGATGCCCGTCTCCAGCCAGCCGTACTTCTCGCAAAGATAATGGCTCACTTCCAAGCCGGTGTAGGTCGCGTTCTTGAACTCCTTCAAGAGCGGCGCGCGCAGCATGCCGATGCCGCAGCCCGCGTCGAGGATGCGCCGCACGGGCAGGTTGAGGTAGTTCACGCCGGCCGCGATGAGCTTCGCCCGCGCCGCGTTCTCGCGTGGGCTCGTCACCGCGGTGCGGCGGTTATAATAGAAGCGCTGGTAGTAGGACTCGTCGAAGGCCACCTCGAGACCTTACGGCATGAGGGCGTCGCCATGAAGCGCATCTCGTCGAAAATAATCGTCTTCCAGAAGCGCATCTTCCCCGTCATCTGGTTCGGCTTCCTCGCCGTCTTCGCCGGGTCGATGCTCTTCGCCAAGGGCGGCCAACGGGTGTCGCCGTTCGCCTTCTTCTTTCCGCTCGTCATGGCGGGCTTCGGCTTCATCTTCATGCGCAAGCTCGTCTGGAGCCTGGCCGACGAGGTGTGGCTCTGCGATGACGAGACGCTCTTGATCAAGAAGTCCGGCCGCGAGGAGCGCATCGAGTTTCCCAACGTCGTCAATGTCGGCTGGAGCAACTTCAACAACGCGGGCAACGTCACGCTCACGCTCCGGACGCCCGGCGCATTCGGCCGCGAGGTGTCTTTCATGGCGCAGAGCCGCCTCTGGCCCTTCGCCAGGAACGAGGTCGTCGACGATCTCATCCTGCGCATCGATGCCGGCCGGCACAGGGTGAACGCGTGAAGCGAATCTCGTCGGGCATGACGTTCTACAACAAGCGTATCTTGCCGGTCGTCTGGCTCGGGGGGCTCACCTGCTTCGCGGCGTTCTTCATCTTCGGGACGCACTATGAGAGGGCGAGCGCGCTGGCTCTTCCCTTGATCCCGCTGGGGTTCATCGGCGGCGTCGGGTTTTTGCAGCTGCGCAGGTTCGTCTGGGACCTGGCCGACGAGGTGTGGGAGTGGGACGACGAGACGCTCATCGTCAAGAAGTCCGGGCGGGAGGAGCGCGTCGAGCTGGCCAACGTCGTCAACGTTGGGTGGTCCCGGTTCAGCGGGACTTCGCGCATCGTTCTCACGCTGCGGGTGCCGGGGACGTTTGGACGGGAGGTTGCGTTCATGGCGCCGGGGCGCTGGCTTGGATTGGGCAGGAACGTGACGGCGGAGGAGCTGATCGGGCGTGTCGATGCGGTGCGGCGGCGCGCGTAGGATCAGCGAGCGTGTCGGAGGAGGTTTGACCGTCGGTAGTTCGACGTGGGTGGGGCGGTAGTTTGCTTTTCGTGGGGGAGGTGGCTTGGCGATGCCGGTCTGGCGGCGTGCGGGTGCCTGGCGCGGTGATGTGCATTTCGGCGGGGCGTTCCTGCGGGTTTGGGCGGATGCGGCCCGATGCGTGCGCGTGCGTCGGTATGGCAATGACTTGACGGCAGCGAATTTATTAAGTATCCTCGTTTCATGAATACGGCGCCGGTGCAATTGGAGTTTACGAGCCACGGCGGACGGCGGAAGGGCGCCGGGCGGCCGAAGGGCGATAGGGTTTCTCACCACGAGAGACCGGAGTTCTCGCGGCCGGCGCCAGCGCACGTCACGCTGCGGGTTCGGAACGACGTGCCAGGTCTGCGGTCTTCACGAAGATTCGCGGTGATCCGCCGGTGCTTCAAGGCAATGCTCGATCGGCGGTCGTTCCGGCTGGTGCGGTTCTCGGTGTTGGGAGATCACC
>DATBAA010000621.1:0-3360 GCA_036271755.1 Myxococcales bacterium
CGAGGATGAGTGGCAGTCCAACAACGGCGCCTGGGCCAAGCAGTAACGGGTGGCGCCCTCCGGCAACAGCGGCTGGAAGCTGCTCTCGGCGCCTTCCGAGCTGTTGACCGCGTTGCGTGAAAATGAATCGCTGGGCCGCCAGGCAAACCCGCGCGGTACGGTGCTGGCGGGCGATCTCGCCGAGATGCAGCCCAGCGATCTGCTCAACTTCCTGCACCAGGGAAGGCGCACCGGCGTGCTCTTGGCGCGGGTCAACGACGTGGAGCGCGCGGTGGCGCTGGCCGACGGCAACGTCGCCTGGGCCTGCTCGACCAGCCCGGTGGAGCGGCTGGGCTCGATGCTCACCAGCATGGGCCTCGTCGGCCGCGACCGCCTCGAATCGGTCGTCCAGGAAGAGCGTGCCAAGAAGGGCGAGCACAAGCGCATCGGACAGCTGCTGGTGGACCGCGGCATCGTCGCGCCGGACGAGGTGTGGCGCGGCCTCAAGCAGCAGGCCACCGAGATCTTCCTGGGGCTGCTGGTGAGCCAGACCGGGAACTTCGTCTTCTTGCGCGGGCTGGAGAAGTCGAAGCTGCCGGCGCAGCTGGCGCTCGACACGCAGGGCATGCTGCTCGACGGGCTGCGCCGCCTGGACGAGATGGAGCTCTACCGGTCGCGCGTGCCCAACGTGGAGTGCTCGCCCAAGCCCACCAGCAAGCCGGTGGTGACCAGGCTGACGCCCGAGGAGCAGCACGTGCTGGCGCTGGCCGACGGGCGGCGCACCATCGAAGAGATGGCCATCATGACCTCGCTGGGCGAGTTCGAGACCACCAAGGCCGCGTTCAAGCTGCTCGAGGCCGGGTACCTCGCGCTTTGAGCCTCGCGCCGCGCCCCGTTCCGCTGCTGACGCCCGAGCTGCCCGGCACGGGCGGGCTCACGCGCGTCTCCGAAGAGGACTTTCGCGTCGAGGAGCTGCCGCTCTACGAGCCGCAGGGGCAGGGCGAGCACCTCTACGTGACGGTCGAGAAGCAGGGCCGCACCACTCCGGAGGTCGCGCACGAGCTCGCGCAGGCGCTGAGCGCGAAGGATCGCGACGTCGGCACCGCGGGCCTCAAGGACAAGCGCGCCGTCACGGTGCAGCGGATGAGCGTGCTGACCAGGTCCCTGGTTGCCGATGCCGTGAAGCTGACCGGCAACGGCTGGCGCGTGCTGGCGGCGGCGCGGCACAACAACAAGCTGCGGCCCGGACATCTGCGCGGCAATCGCTTCCGCATCGTGGTGCGCGGGGTCTCCGCCGACGCGCCCGAACGCGCCCGAACAGTGCTGGCGCGACTTGCGGCCGTCGGAGTGGCAAACCTGTTCGGCCCGCAGCGCTTCGGAAAGCGCGAGGACAACGCCGCGCTGGGCCGCGCCATCCTGCTGCGCGAGGTTACGGTCCGCGACCGCTTCTTGAAGCGGATGGCTTTGTCCGCTTTGCAGTCCGAGCTCTTCAATCGCTGCCTCACGGCGCGCATCCAGGACGGGCTCTTTTCCACCGCCATCGAGGGAGACGTGCTGCGCAAGCGCGACAGCGGCGGGCTCTTCGTCGGAGGCTCCGTCGATGCGCCGCGCGTGGCCGCGGCCGAGATCGACCCGGCCGGGCCGCTTCCGGGCCATTCGCTCTATGCCGCACGGGACGCGGCGCTGGACCGCGAGCAAGCAGTTCTGCGCGAAAGTGAGATCGAGGAGCGCTGGTTCATAGCTGGCGGCGACGAGATGCAGGGCGCGCGGCGGCCGTATCGCATTCCGCTGGAGGACGCGCTGCTCGAGGAGCTGCCGGAGGCCTCCCTGGCGCTGACCTTCGCGCTGCCCAAGGGCAGCTACGCCATGGCGGTGCTCCGCGAAGTCATGAAGGATTCGTCGGCCGAAGACCTGGAGTAGCCGCGCGAGCCGTTTGGCTGGCTTTTGCCTCGTTCCCGTCTGGTTGGAATGTTTGACCGCTTGCCGATCGCGCGATAGCTCTCTCGCACATGCGGATTCGGACGTGGATCTTGGCTGCCGTGGTGGCGGCGGCTTTCGCCATCAACCTGGGCCTGGTCTCTTTGCGCATCGCCCAGACCGGCGAGGACACCGTCCGCGCGCGCCTCGCCCAGTCCGCAAACGGCCTGCGTTCGCAGCTGGAGCTCATCGACGCCCGGCTCTCTCCCCGCGCCGCCGCCGAGGTCCCCGAGCTGGCCGACGCGACGCGCTCTCCCGCCGACCCCGCGCAGCCCATGGTGCGGCCCGACGATCGCGCGCTGCGCGCCGCTGCGTCTGCCCTGGCTCCCGAGCCGGATCTGCTGGCGGTGGTGAACGCGCAGGGCGCGCTGATCTCGCGCCGCGCGAAGGCCACGCAGCCGCTCGACGACATCTCGAAGCTGCCGCTGGCGAAGGCTTCGCTCGAGCGCACGCCCGTTCCGACCTTCGCCATCTACGACGGCGTCGCCTATCGCATCGCGGCCGCGCGCGTACCCGGCAATGGCGCGGCGGTCATCGCCGGAGCCGCCGCCGACGATCGCCTGGCCTCGCAGCTCAAGAGCCAGATCGACGCCGACGTGACGCTGATCGCCGACGGCAAGGTGATCGCCAGCTCGCTCGCGGGAGATGCGCGGGCCCGCGTGCTGCGCTGGTCCGCGGCGCCGGGGCAGGGCTACGGCACCTTGCAGATCTATCTGCCGCTCATCGGCAACGCGCTCTCCGGCAAGCTGCCGCGCGGCGCGACCCGCTATGCCGTGCGCGGCGCGCTGGTGCCGCTCGACGGCGGCGTGCAGGCCGCGCTCACCGTGCCGGCCTCGCCGTATCTGGGCTGGCTGGGCCGCTACCAGGCCTTCTATCTGCTCGGGCTCGTGCTCTTCGTGTTGCTGGCGTTCTTCTGGGGGCTCTTCGCGCCGGCGCAGAAGGTCGTCATCCAGCGCGTCGAGGCTCCGCCGCGGACGACGCCGACGCGGCCCGTGCCGCGCGCGATCAAGCCCTCGCTCTTGGGCACCGACGTGGGCGAGCCGCTGAAGGGTCCCGAGCAGCCCGCCGGCGATGTTCCGTGGGGCGAGACCATTCACGGCAGCACCGCCGAGTCCAGGCCGCTGTTGGCTTCGGCGCTGGCCGGACTGCCGACGCCCACCGAGTCGCTGGACCCCATCGTGCCGCCCGGCGATCTGGGCTCCGAGCCGGCCGTGGTGCTGGGCAAGATCGATCCGTCGCAGCAGCCCGCTTGGGGGCCTGACTCGGCCGCCGCGCAGCCTCTCGACGCCGGGCTCTTCGCCGAGAGGACGAACCCCGGCGGGCCTGGCGAAGCGGCTATGGCGCAGGCGCGCCTCGATGCCGCCGAGCGCGAGGGCGAGTTCCCGCAGCTACCGGGAGACGAGC
>DATBAA010000622.1:0-5060 GCA_036271755.1 Myxococcales bacterium
CCGCGCCAGCGCGTGGGCATCGTCCGCCGCAACGAGCTGCTGGCGGCCGCCCGCGAGAATCCGCTGCGCTTGTCCTCCAGCGCGCTCCTGCGGCCGCTGGTGCAGGACTCATTGTTGCCCTCTGTTGCGTACGTCGGCGGCCCGGCGGAGTTGGGGTATCTGGCGCAATGCGCGCCCCTCTACCCGCTCTTCGGCGTGCGGCCGGCGCTGGCTGCCCCGCGCGCCCGCTTCCGGCTCATCGACGCGCGCACCGCTTCCATCTTGAAGACCTTGAACCTCGCTCCGGCAGAGGTGGAGACGCCGCGCGCGGAGCTGCTGGCCAGGCTCGGCTCGCGCCATGCGAACTTGTGGCTGCAGGAGCAGCTCTTGGGTGAGCTGCCGCGCATCTTGAGCGCCGCGGCGGCGAAGCATCCTGCCCTGGAGCGCGCCGCCCGCCGCACCCGCGTCTCGGTCGAGCGCGCCACCGCCAAGTTCGTCGCCCGCCACGCGCGTCTGCTCGCGCTGGAGGACGAGACCATTGCCCAGCGCGTCGACAAAGTGCAGGCCGCGCTCTTTCCGCAGGAGACTCCGCAAGAGCGCATCGACGCCCTGCCCTTCCACGCAGCGCGCCACGGCTTCGCGGCCTTGAAGGAGCTGGCGCTGTCGCGCATCAAGCCGGGCGAAGCCGTGGTCGAGGATCTGTACCCATGAACGTCGCGGTCCTCTGCTTTCACACGCTGGGCGGCAGCGGCGTCGTCGCCGGCGAGCTGGGCCGGGAGCTTTCGCGGCGCGGTCACGAGGTGCACTTCATCTCCGCGGCCTTGCCCGGGCGGCTCGAACCCAAGCCGGAGCGTATCTTTCTTCATCAAGTTTCGCTGGAGGCGCCGCCGCCGCTGGGCGCGCAGGCCTTTCCGGTGCTGCTGGCCGCGCAGCTGGCCGAAGTGATTCGCACGCGAAAGATCGATCTCATCCACGCGCACTACGCGCTGCCCCACGCCGCCGCCGCGCTGCTCGCTCGTGCGGCCTTGGGGCCTTCTGCGCCGCCGCTGGTGCTGACGCTGCACGGCAGCGACGTTCCCGAGAATGCTTCCGAAGGCCATTGGATGCTGCTGCGCAGGCTGGTGGGCGAAGCCAGGGCGGTCACCGTTCCTTCGGCGGCGCTGGCGGCGCGCGCTCGCGAGAGGTTGTCCGATGCGCGCTTCGAAGTGATCCCCAACTTCGTCGACGTCGAGCGCCTCTCGCCTGGACCCGCGCGTCCGAAGGGCCTGGTCCTCTTCCACGCCTCGAACTTCCGGCCGGTGAAGCGGCCCGTCGATCTCATCCGCATCTTCGCGCGCGTGCGGCAGCAATTGCCGGCCACGCTGGTGCTGGCCGGCGACGGCCCCGAGCGCCCGCGCGTCGAGGAAGAAGTTCGCAGCCTGGGGCTGTCCGACGACGTGCGCTTCGCCGGCACGCCCAGCGATCTGCTGCCGCTCTTCCGCGCGGCCGACCTCTTCCTCTTGCCCAGCGCCTCGGAGAGCTTCGGGCTCGCGGCGCTGGAAGCTCTGTCCTGCGGCGTGCCCGTGGTGGGCTCGCGCACCGGCGGCCTTCCCGAAGTGGTCGGCGACGCAGGCGCGCTCTGCGAGCCGGGCGACGTCGAGGGCATGGCAGTTGCCGCGGTCCGCATTCTGGCCGATACCGCTGAGCACGCGCGCCTTCGCCAGCTGGCGCGCGATCGCGCCGTCCGCCTCTTTGCCGCGCCTCCCCTGCTCGAACGCTGGGAGGCGCTCTACCGCCGCCTCGTGAAGGAGAACTGAAATGAACGTGAAAGCCCTCGCAGCGTGTTTGATTGGCGTGGCCGTGCCGGCTCTAGGCCAGCAGCTGGATCTGCCCAAGCCCAGCCTGCCCGCCAAGATCTCGCAGACGGTGGGCGTCACCGAGATCTCGCTCGACTACTCGAGCCCCGCCGCGCGCGGCCGGCAGGTATTCGGCAGCGTCGTTCCCTTCGGCGAGGTGTGGCGCGCAGGCGCCAACAGCTGCACCAAGATCACCTTCTCCAAAGAAGTCACGGTCGGCACCGCCAACGTTCCGGCCGGCACGTATTGTTTGTTCGCGATTCCACGCAAGGACAAGTGGACCTTCATCATCAACAAAGACTCAACTCAGTGGGGCGCCTATACCTATAAGGACAGCCTCGACGTGGCGCGGGCCGAAGTCACTGCCGAAACCATTCCCCATCGCGAGCGCATGGCCTTCATCTTCAGCGACGCCACCGACGACGGCGTGAAGCTCGATCTGGAGTGGGACAAGACCCGCGCCAGCCTTCCCATCAAGCTCCTGACCGCCAAGCAAGGCGCGGCGGCCGTCGCCAGCCTGGAGCGCAACGGCTGGCGCTACTACAACGCCGCCGCCGCGTGGGAGCTCTCGCAGAAGGAGTACGCCACCGGCCTCCGCCTCGCCGACGTCTCCCTGAAGCTGCACGAGGAGTCGACCAACCTCTGGACCAAGGCGCAGCTGCTCGCGGCCAACGGCCAGATCAAGGACGCCCGCGCTCTTGGCCAGAAGGCGCTCGACCTCGGCAAGAAGGAACCCAACTTCGAAGGCACCACCGAGATGACCGACGCGCTCGCCAAGTGGAAGTAGCGCGCGATTCGGGGCGGGCTTTGGGGGCGCATCGTGCACGGATGCCGGCGCGGGGGCGCACGCCCGCGCGGCTTCAGACACGCAAGAAATCGTCCCCGAAGCGATTCAATTCATTCTCCATCAGGGCGTGATTCACCACCAGATGTGTGTTTAAGCAACATCGCCTGGCGCATTTCACAACCGCTTCGAAAGGCGCTAGGAAGCCGTTCATGCGGATTCTGCACACCATGCTGCGCGTCGGCGACCTGACGAAGTCACTCCAGTTCTATACGGAAGTGCTGGGCATGAAGGAGCTGCGCCGGAAGGACTATCCGGACGGCAAGTTCACGCTGGCCTTCGTCGGCTACGGACCCGAATCGGAAGAGGCCGCGCTGGAATTGACCCACAACTGGGACACCAAATCCTACGAGCTCGGCACCGGCTATGGCCACGTCGCGTTGGAAGTGGACGACGCCTACGCCGCCTGCGCGGAGATCAAGAAGCGCGGCGGCGTCGTCACCCGCGAAGCCGGCCCCATGAAGCACGGCACCACCGTCATCGCCTTCGTCCAAGATCCCGACGGCTACAAGATCGAGCTCATCCAAAAGAAGACGTGACGTTGGGGTGGAGAACGGTCTCGCATGCGCTGCGGACCGCGGGTTCATGCGCAGCCGTGAATGAATGCGCGGATCGGGATGGATGGGCGTTGTTCGCCGCGCGCCGAAAGCCGGTGTGGGGGTGCACGATCTCGCAATGCCCATCCACTCGAAGCCGAGCTTACGGCACGGCGGCGGAATTCACGTCGAAGCCGGCCCGCGAAGTGATGGCGGTGATGTCCACGGCCTCGAAGTCGGTGGTCTTCACGGCGCTCAACTGCGCGAAGATCTTGTCGTCCCAGGCGGCGTTCGGCTCGCCCTGCACGTAGAGGTTGGACCCGCCGTCGGCGATGTACATGCCGTAGGTCTTCAATGCCTGGAGAATGGCCTTCGCCTGCACGCTGTCTCCCGCCGGAATGACGTAGCTGGCCTTCAAACGGAAGAGCTGGCCCATGGGCGGCAAACTCACTGAGTTGGTTCCATTGCCGGTGAGATGGCGCGCCGGCCAGAGGTATTGATTGCGGATATGGCTGCTCAGGATGGTGAAGCGCATCGCGTGGCGGATGACGCCGCTCGCCGCTTCGGCCTGCTTGAGCAAGAGCGGCGTGATGGGAAAGCCGGCCGCGTCGGAAGAGGTCCAGCCCGCGGGGCGCAGCGCATTGGAGCGCAGGTCCCAGCTGGCGGAGCCGAAGATGTCCCAGCCCGAAGAGCTGTCCGGATACGTGTGGTACAGCTCCCAAAGCCGGCACTGATCCTGGTCGACGATCAAGAGATGGTGGTCGCCGTAGGGCTGCGCGGGGTCGGTGACGATTCCGCCCTCCACCAATGGATTGGCCGGAATGGGAAACAAGGGCGCGGCGGCGGTGCACGGAGCCTGCACGGCGTGCGCGGAGCCTGAAGAGCAATCGCTCTCATCCTGCGGGGTCCAGTCGAGGTCGGGGTCGGCGCTGTAGTAGCGGGAGGCCGGCCAGGTGAGCGCGTTGCCGTGCACCACGTTGTAGGGAATGCCGTAGTAGTCGTCCGCGCTGGTGTCGGTCTGCGCGCCGAGATCGAGATGAACGCCGACGGTGCCGATGGTGGCCAGGTACGCCGCCGAGCGCGGATCGACCGGCAATGAGTTGATGGGCGTATTGAAGATGTGATTGGCCGGGAAGAGCGGGCAGCCGCCCAGCGCCGGACTCACGCCTCCGTCCAACGCCGTCCCGGCATCGGAGATCGCGCCGGCATCGGAGATCGCGCCGGCGTCCGAAGCGGCGCCGCCGTCCGCCGCTGCTCCAGCGTCGGAGGCGCTACCGGCATCGACCAAGCCACCCGTATTGCCGGCGTCGTCCGCATCCACGACGGCGCTGCCGCCGCAAGCAGCGAGAAACAACAGCGCCGTCAATCCGAGAGCTTTCAAGATTGAATCACCTTCGCCCGCAAGAGCCCCGCGCGCAATGTTCCTCGTCACACCCAAGGGTGCGTGACCACCCGACAAATCCCCAGGTCAGCAGAGGCGGTGACACGTTCCGGCAAGGCAGCACGCCTGAACAGAAGACAAACCATTTTGCGAAAGGTCCAAATGCGCCACTTCTCGATTCTTGCTCTCTGCGCCGCGGCGGTCATGGGCTGCAGCACCGACGGCTCCAGCTCGGCCAAATGCACGGCCGGGGCGGTCCCCACCGTCGCCATGGTCCAGCCGCCGAAGTTCGCCTGCCACGTGGGCTACACGGCGCAGTTCACCCTTGCCAACCCGTCCTGCACCGACGTGACCATCACCAGCTTCGAGCTGACCGGAGCCATCACCCACAGCCCGTCGGCGGCGGAGACCTGCAGCCCGGCCAACGCGGCCCAGCTCTCGGCCAGCCAGCTCAAGACGTCCAAGGTGCTGGCGGGCAACACCAT
>DATBAA010000623.1:0-1820 GCA_036271755.1 Myxococcales bacterium
GACCAGCTCGCCGCCGGCCGCGGGCAGGCCCAACGACGCAAGACGCTCGTCGCATGCGGCCGGATCGCGCGGCCGCAAGAGCGCCTGCACCTCGGCCTCTTCGGCTCCCGTCCGCACGGAGTCGGCCTGCGCGCGCCCGCCGAGGATGAGGTGCAGCGCGTCGACCAGGATGCTCTTTCCAGCGCCCGTCTCGCCGGTGAGCACGTTGAAGCCGGGGGAGAAATGGACCTCCAGCTCTTCGATGATGGCGAACGCACGCACCCGTAGCAGCTCCAGCATGCGGGGAAATCTACCAGACGGGTCCGACAGTGCTACGCTTGATTGATGTTCGTCCCTGGCGACCCGCGATTCGACGAGATCTTGAAGCTGGCCACCCAAGCGACGGGCCCGGGCCTGCGCGATCAGGACCGGCCGCGCTGGCGCGAGCTGGTGACGCAGCTCCTGGGCGAGCTGATCGACAAGGGCCACATCCCCGAGCGGCGGCGGCAGCTGCGCGCGGCGCTGGAGCTGGAGGTGGACATTCTCGCGCCCGACGAGGTGGCGTCGCTGGCCACCAGCAGCATCGGCGCGGGCGGCCTCGCGCTGCGCATCAAGGAGATCTTGCCGCTGGGAACCTTGCTCGATCTGTCGATCAAGCTGGAGCAGCGCAAGGTGCCGCTCTTCGCCCGCGTCCAGGTGGTCTACAGCCGGCCCGGAGAGGTGGGCGCGGCGTTCGTCGATCTCTTCCAGGGCGACCGCGAGCTGCTCGAAGGAATTGCCGTCACCGCGCTGTTGGCGCGGGCAGCGCTCGAGTAAGCCCAACCGCAAATGAGCCAGCTCGCCGACTTTCTCGAGACGCACAAGCGCGAGCTGCTCGAGCGGTGGATCGCGCGCGTGGACGCCTCGATCGCGCCCGACAGCAAGAGCAGGCGCGAGCTGGAAGATCACATGCCGGCGTTCGTCGATCAGGTCATCGCCGCGCTTCGCCATCCGCCGCCGCACCGCGACTTCGCGCCCAGCCCGCCCGGCCGCGAGCATGGCGCCCAGCGCTTCCGGCTCGGCTTCGAGATCGAGGACGTGGTCCGCGAGTACGGCCTGCTCTCGCACACGCTGCTCGATCTGCTGGAGAGCGATCTCGTGCCCGTGCCCATAACGGAGGTGCGGATCCTCACCGACCAGGTCACCCAGGCCACCGCGGAGGCCACGGCCGAATATGCGCGCCGGATGACCGCGTCTGCCACCGAGAAGCGCGGCGAGACGGAGACGCTCAAGGGGCAGCTCGAGACCACGCTGCTCAGCATCGGCGACGGCGTGCTCACCACCAATGTTGGCGGACGCGTCACCTTCCTCAACCCCGTCGCGGAAGCGCTGACCGGGTGGAGCTCCGCGCAGGCGCGCGAGAAGCCGGTGGGCGAGGTCTTCCGCATCATCAATGAAAGCTCGCGGCAGCCCACGCCCAGCCCGGTCGATCGGGTGCTGCGCGAAGGCGTCATCTCGGCGCTGGCCAACCATACGCTGCTCGTCCGGCGCGACGGCAGCGAGCTGCCCATCGACGACAGCGCGGCGCCCATCCGCGACGAGAAGGGCGCGCTTTTGGGCGTGGTGCTGGTGTTCCGCGACGTCTCGGAGAAGAAGAAGGCCGAACGCGAGCGCGAGCGGCTGCTGGCGTCCGAAAAAGCGGCGCGCGAGGAGGCGGTGCTGGACCGCGAGAAGCTGGCCACCATCTTCCGCGAGTCGCCCGCGGCCATGTGCTTGTGGCGCGGGCCTACGTTCGTCTTCGAGCTGGCCAACGAGCGGTTCGAGCAGATCTTCGGCAACCGCAAGCTGGTCGGCAAGACGCT
>DATBAA010000624.1:0-3240 GCA_036271755.1 Myxococcales bacterium
GGCGCTGGCGTCGCGACCGGAGCAGGCGGTTCGCTCACCGGCTTCACCGCCTCTTCTTCCACGTGCGGCGGCGCAAAGGCCTGCGGAGGAGTCTTGTCGTCCCAGGCGCCAGCCGTCGCCTCGGGTGCGATCTCCAGTCCGGCTTCGGCTGCCTCCTGATCGCTGATGGCCAGCGCCGACAGCTCGGACGAGATGGACGCCGATCCGTCGGGCGGAGTCTTGTCCGACGGAGCCTCTTCGGCCGCGCCGCCTTGAGAGAGCGGCAGCCCGCAGTTGGTGCAGACCGCGACGCCCGGCTCGTTGAAGGCCTCGCAGCGGCGGCACACCTCGCCCATGGGCGGCGGATGCGACTCGTGTTGCTCCTCGCGCAGCGGAGCCCGGCAGCGGCGGCATTCGTGTGCGCTCTCTTCGTTTTCTTTCCCGCAGGCCGGGCAGGTGATCATGGGCGGTCGTTCTACCAGGGTAGGAGGCGCGACGCTTTGTCGCCCATCAACTGTACGGGCGGGTGTGGAGAGCGTCAATCAATGAGAAATGCTGGCTGAATCTCCCGCTGTTGCAATGCGTCGAAGATGTGGCGGAGGTTTGCGACCGTAGGTACGATCCGCTAGCGTCACTAGACCAACTGATGATCCGGCTGAACGACATCCTCGAAAAAGTCAGCGCCTATCACGCAGACGCTGATCTGGATCTCATCAAAAAGGCCTACGTCTACTCTGCCAAGGTCCACCAGGGGCAGGTGCGCAAGTCGGGCGAGCCCTACCTGGTCCACCCGCTGGAAGTGGCCGGCATCCTCGCCGATCTCAAATTGGACGAGGCCAGCATCGTCGCCGGCCTGCTCCACGACACCATCGAAGACACGCTCGCCAAGCCGGAGGAGATCAAGGAGATCTTCGGCGTCGAGGTGCTCGAGCTGGTGGAGGGCGTCACCAAGCTGGGCGCGCTGCAATCGCAGCAGAACGCGTCGTTCGAGGAGAAGCAGGCCGAGAACTTCCGCAAGATGCTCGTGGCCATGGCCAAGGACATCCGCGTCATTTTGGTCAAGCTCGCGGACCGCACCCACAACATGCGGACGCTCGAGCACATGAAGCCCGAGAGCCAGCAGCGCATCGCCCAGGAGACGCAGGACATCTACGCGCCGCTGGCCAACCGGCTGGGTATCCAGTGGATTAAAATCGAGCTGGAGGACCTGGCCTTCAAGTACCTGAAGCCCAACGACTTCGCCGACACCGAGAAGCAGCTCGAGCAGACGCAGAAGGACCGCCAGAAATACATTTTAGATGTCGTCGAGCTGCTCAAGACCAAGCTGCGCGAGGCGGGTCTGGAAGCGGAGGTGCAGGGCAGGCCCAAGCACGTCTATTCCATCTGGAAGAAGATGCGCAAGAACGGCCTCGCCTCGGTGACGCAGCTGCACGACATCGTCGCCTTCCGGCTGATCTTGAAGTCGGTCCCCGCTTGTTATGAAGCCTTGGGATTGATTCATAGCCTTTGGAAGCCGGTGCCGGGGCGCTTCAAGGACTACGTCGCCATTCCCAAGCCCAACATGTACCAGTCGCTGCACACGACGGTCATCGGACCCAACGGCGAGCGCATCGAGATCCAGATGCGCACCGAGGAGATGCACCGCATCGCCGAAGAAGGCATCGCGGCGCACTGGGCCTACAAAGAGGGCAAGAGCGGCAAGGACGAGCAGAAGTTCGCCTGGCTGCGGCAGCTGATGGAGTGGCAGCAGGACCTGAAAGACCCGCGCGAGTTCCTGGAGACGGTCAAGGTCGACCTCTTCCAGGACGAGGTCTTCGTCTTCACCCCGCGCGGAGACGTGAAGTCGCTGCCCAGCGGCTCCACTCCGGTCGACCTCGCCTACTCGGTCCACTCGGACGTGGGGGCGCACTGCGTCGGCGCCAAGGTGAACGGCAAGATGGTGCCGCTGCGCTACAAGCTGAAGAACGGCGACTCGGTGGAGATCCTCACCGGCAACAACGCCAAGCCCAACAAGGACTGGCTCAGCTTCGTCAAGACGCCGCGGGCGCAGGCGCGCATCCGGGCGTTCATCAAGAACACGCAGCGCGAGCGGTCTATCGACATCGGCAAGGATCTGCTGGAGCGCGAGTTCAAGCGCTTCAACCTGAACTTCTCCAAGATCGCCAAGGGCGCCGACTTCTTGAAGGCCGCCAACGAAATGGGCCACTCGCGGCCGGACGACCTGGTGAGCGCGGTCGGCTACGGCAAGCTCTCGCCCACCAACGTGCTGCAGAAGATCTTCCCGCCCGAGCGGCTGACAGACCGCCTGCCCAGCGAGGTCGAGGCCGCCGACGGCAGCGGCAACCGGCTGGCGGAGCTCTTCCGCCGCGTGGCGCAGCGCAACCGCACCTCGGGCGGCGTGCGCATCGGCGGGGTCGACGACGTGCTGGTCCGCTACGGCAAGTGCTGCGCGCCGGTGCCGGGCGATCCCATCGTCGGCTTCATCACCCGCGGCCGCGGCGTCACCGTCCACGTGCGCGGCTGCAAGAAGGCCATGGAGACCGACCCCGAGCGGCGGGTCGACGTCGCCTGGGACGTGCACGGCGAGTTCAAGCGCGTGGTCAACCTGCGCGTCCGCAGCGACGACCGCAAAGGCCTGTTGGCGGCCATGAGCGAGACCTTCGCCGAGGTGGGCGTCAACATCATCCAGGCCAACGCCCGCGCTGGCGGCGACCAGGGCGCGGTCTCCACCTTCGAGGTCGAGATCGCCGACGTCAAACAGCTCAACGAAGTCCTCCGCGCCATCGGCACCATCCCCGGCGTCCACTCCGTCGAACGCGTCTAAAGCTCTCTCTTCGTTTCAACCGCAAAGCGCGCCAAGTGCGCAAAGGTGCTGCGGCGAAGGCCGTGGGATCTTCCTGCTGGGATCGTGCGGTGCGCCGCCGTTAGCACAACGCGGCGCCCGGAGGTACGCCCGATCAAGAAAAAGACTCGAACGAGTTGGTGCGAGCCTCTTTGCGCGCTTCGCGCGCTTTGCGGTTGAAACGAAGAGGGAGCCGCCGTTGAGCCGGTTGACGAATGGGCTGTCCAGACGCAGATTGCGCGGCCTTATGGCGAATGTGATCTCGACGGACGCGGCGCCCAAGGCGATTGGCCCTTACTCGCAGGCCATCGTCGCGGGCAATCTCATCTTCACCAGCGGGCAGATTCCGCTCGACCCGGCCACGCAGCAGATGGTCGAGGGCGACGTTCGCGTCCAGGCCGAGCGCGTGATGGAGAACC
>DATBAA010000625.1:0-1731 GCA_036271755.1 Myxococcales bacterium
CGCCATGGCCCTGCTCTTCTCGGCGGTCGGCGATGCGGCCCCGGGCGAGGTGGTGCTGCTCAGCATCGTCATCGGCCTCGCGGTCGACCTGGGCACCAAGCGCGTGCGCCACCACGCCATCTTCGAGCGCCGCAGGGAGCCGCGGCCGGGCGAGAAGGAGTCGCCGGTGGTGCTGCCCGAAGAGGCCGCGACGCTGGCCACCTCGAGGCCGCCGGAGCCGCCCAAGCCGCCGGTGAAGCTGCACGCGGCCTGGTTCACCGTGCTCCTGGCCGCGGGCGCGCTGCACATCACCCACGTCGATCGCGAATTGGTCGGGCTGTTCCTCAGCTTCTTCCGCACCGGCCTGGGCGCGTACGGCGGCGGCTTCGCCATCATTCCGCACCTCAAGTCGGTGGTGGCGCGCCAGGGCTGGCTGACCGACCGGCAGTTCGCCGACGCGGTGGCCATCGGCAAGCTGACGCCCGGCCCGGTGCTGCTCTTGGCGACCTTCATCGGCTACCTGCGCGCCGGTTGGCTGGGCGCGGTGGTGGCGACGGTTGCCATCTTCAGCGCTCCTTTTGCGCTGGTGACGCTTGCGGGTTCCTGGCTGGATCGGCTGCGCTCGCGGCGGACGGTGCGCGCGGCCTTGCGCGGCCTGACGCCGGCCGTCCTGGGGTTGATGGCCGCGGCCATGATCTCGCTCTTTCCCACCATGGACGACTCGTCCGAGATCGCCATCGCGGTCGCGGTGGGCCTGACGTTGACGCGCTTCGAGGTGAACCCGGTGGTGATGCTGGCTCTGGGCGGCCTCGCGCGGTTTGGCTTTTCTTTCGTTGGAAGGTGAGGGTTCGATGGATGTCGACGCGCAGCGGAAGGCGGCCGGAGAGCGTGCCGCGCAGTTCGTCCAGGACGGCATGGTCATCGGCTACGGCACCGGCCGCGGCGCCACGGCCGCGCTTGAGTCGCTGGCCGTGCGCGGCGTGAAGGTGCGCGGCGTTCCGACCTCTGAACGCACGGCCGAGACCTGCCGCAAGCTGGGCCTCGCCATGACCACGCTGGACGATCACCCGGCATTGGACCTGGTGATCGACGGCTCCGACGAGGTGGACCCTTCCGGCCATCTATTGAAGGGCGGCGGCGGCGCGCAGACGCGCGAGAAGCTGGTGGCGCTGGCGTCGAAGAAGCGCATCATCGTCATCGAGGAGAGCAAGCTGGTGCAGCGGCTGGGCACCACGCGCGGCCTTCCCATCGAGGTGCTCGCCTTCGGCTGGCGCTCGACGCTTTCGCGCATCCAAGAAATCCTGCCCGGCGCCGAGCGGCGCAAGGAGTGGCCGCTGAGCGACAACGGCGGCATCATCCTCGACGCGCCGCTGCCCGCCGCTCACGATCTGCGCCTGCTCGACAAGCAGCTGAAGGGAATCGCCGGCGTGGTCGAGCACGGGCTCTTCATCGACCTTCAGCCCATCGTTGTCGTCGGCGGTACCAACGGCGTCGTCGTCCGTTAACAGCAAGCCGGGCCGCGTGGGGAGAAAGCCCCGCAGCCCCCAGGACACCCTCGTCTTCACGTCATTTGTGACAACGGTGAACAGCGTTCACCGTTGTCACAAATGGCGTGGACGCCAAGGTGTCCCCGGGGCGCCGTAAGCGGCGGCTTACAGCCTCCGAACGTGGGCAGTTAACACGCTGTCGTTGTCACAAGCTGTGAAGGGAACCGCGCGTCTTCAGTTTCCTGAGGACGGCGCGGCGGTGTAG
>DATBAA010000626.1:0-1964 GCA_036271755.1 Myxococcales bacterium
CATCGCGGTGGTCGGCGGGCAGATTTCGCACTACCCGAACGCCTTCGACGCCGGCAGGTACTGAGCTTTGCCGCTCTATGTCGTGGCGACGCCCATCGGAAATCTGGGCGACCTGACCCAGCGGGCGCGCGAGGTGCTGGCCGCATGCGACGCCGTGGTGGCCGAGGACACGCGCCACTCCGGCCAGCTCTTGAAGCACCTCGGAATCGAAAAGCCGTTCATCTCCTTGCCGGCCTTCGACGAGGCGGCGCGGGCGGACGGCATCGTGCGCAGGCTCGTCGAGGGCGCGTCGCTGGCGCTGGTCACCGACGCGGGCACGCCGGCCGTCAGCGACCCGGGAGCGCTCCTGGTGCGGCGGGCGGTGGAGCAGGGCGTCGCCGTCATTCCCATTCCCGGGGCCAGCGCGGCCGTGGCGGCGGTGAGCGTCAGCGGCTTCGTCGAGGGCCGCTTCCACTTCGCGGGCTTCTTGCCGCGCAAGGCTTCGCACCGCGCGGAGATGCTGGAGGAGCTGAAGAGCCTGCGCGCGCAGCTGATCTTCTACGAGTCGCCGCAGCGGCTGCGCGAGACGCTGCTGGAGCTGATGACCGCGCTGGGAGACCGCCAGGCGCTGGTGGCGCGAGAGCTGACCAAGCTGCACGAGGAGCTGGCGCGCGGGACGCTGGCGGAGCTGGCGGCTCACTTCGCCTTCGAGGTGCGCGGCGAGGTGGTCATCGTCGTCACGGGCGCGCAGGAAGCGCAGGCGGAGGACCCGGCCGTGCTGGAGCAGGAGGTGCGCGAGCGCCTCCTGCGCGGCGAGCGGCCCAAGGAGATCGCCGAGGCGCTCTCCGGCCGGCACCCGAAGCGCGCGGTCTATCAGCTGGCGTTGAAGCTCAAAGCCGGGCCGTGATCCTCGCACCGGCTTCGCGCCCGGCCTGGTTCTCGTCAAAAATTTCGTCAAAAATTTCGTTGAAAGTCTTCGTTAAAAGTCGGCGGACGCCGTCGCGGTGAGGCCCCAGAACGTCGCGGGCTCCGCCTTGAGCCTTCGGCCCACCTGATCGGTGCGGAAGTCGAAGTTGGGGTTCTGGCCGGCCGAAGAGGTGCTGCCGGCGCGCGGCCCCGAGCCGAACTCTTCGGTGGTGATGAAGTGCCCCGTCTCCGCGCCCAGCGTGCCGTAGACGCGCGCGTGGAAAAAGCGCGCGATGCGGCCGTAGACGCCCAGCTCGCCTTTGGCGGTGAGGTACTCGTCGCTGTGGGTCAGCTTGCCCAGCGCGTCGGCCACCTGGGTGTAGCCGCGCTGCGGCCCGTGCCAGCGCAGGTTGGTGCGCAGATCGACGGCGACGCGGCGGTCGCGCACCCGATCCTCCAGCGCGACGAGCTCCGTCCCCAGCGTGGCAGCGGCCTCGACCGGCGGCTGATAGCCGGTCTGGCCCTTGAAGCTGCCGCTGCAGTTGGCGGCCACGGCCGAGAGCAGCTCGGGATGCGCGCAGTTGTCGTACGCGTCGCTGCCGGCAAAGGCGTATTCGCCCTCGAGCTTCAGGTACGGTTCGAAGTGCCGGTAGCGCTTGGAGTACGCCGTCCAGAGCGAGAGCACGCTGGCCTTGCGGGATTCGCCGGTGGCCGACGTCTGATTGGCCGCGCGCGACGGGTCGTCGAGGCGTCCGCCGATGGGCAGCGTGTAGTCGAAGCCGATCACCCAGCTGGCCACCGGCCACCCGGGCACGAAGATCTCCGCGGGCAGCTGCAGCTCGCGCCATTCATTGACGGGCTTCCAGGCGATGCCGATGGTCGGCTCGTAGAGCCCCGTGTGCTCGCTCTGTCCGGGCACCGCGACGATGGGCTGCACGCCGGCGCAGAGGGCAGGGTCGGCACAGCCCGAGACGTTGATGCGATTGTTGGTCAGCGTGCTGCTGGCGGCGGTCACTCCCGGCGCGTAGCCCCAGGTCTGCTCGTCGTGCAGCGCGATGTTCACCCAGCCGTGCAGCTCC
>DATBAA010000627.1:0-5706 GCA_036271755.1 Myxococcales bacterium
GCTGCGCGAGTACCTGGGCGAAGACGCGCCCGAGGTCAGCAGCGCGAAGCTGAGAAGCATTGGAGGAGACGAAGAATGACGAACCGCTGTGCAGAGGTCGTGCCCCTTTTGGGAGCGCTCACCGACGGGGCCATCGCCGAGAGCGATCGGACCTGGGTGCAGGCGCACCTGTCGACCTGCGCCGTCTGTCCCGACCGGCTCTCGCTCCTCAGGGCGCAGGGCGACGCGCTGCGCGAGCTCATGACCGCGCGCGGCGCCTCGATCAGCTTCGACGGCTTTGCCGACAAGGTGCTGGCCCGCAGCCGCGCCGCGAAGCCGCGCCGCTTCGAGGCTACGCCCATCTGGGCGCGCGAGATGTTGGGCGCGCACCGGGGCGCCTTCGCGGGCGCCGCCGGCCTCGCGTTGGCGGCCTGCATGGCGCTGGCGGTCGTCTTCTCCCCGCAGCAGCAGGCCGGTGAAGAGCTGGCGGACAACGGCGGCCAGGTGGAAGAGGTGGACTTCGGCACCCACGACGGCGCGGTGCTGCAGCTTCCCCACGAGACGACGGTCATCTGGATGTCCGACGACCGCGGGGCCGTCAATTGAAGCTCGCGCTCCTGCTCCTGGGCGCGCTGCTGGCGCAGGCCGACGTGCCAAGCCAGGGCGCGCCCGCCGCGCAGCCGGAGGCCATTCCGCAGCACGTCCGCATCACCGTGCGCTGCATCGCCGCCAGCAACGACCCTTCCGCGCCGGCGGGCCTCGATCCGAAGCTGGGGCCCATCGCCACCCACCTCGAATCGTTCGGCGAGCAGTTCCGCTTCCGCAGCTACAAGCTCCTCCAGGTCGAGACGGTGGAGCTGGACTGGAAGGCCGGCGCGCAGATCGAGCTGCCCGGCAGCCGCAGCTTGCAGCTGACCCCTCGCCAGCTCGAGCCGGACGGGAAGATCAAGGTGCACCTCGAGCTGCTGGGCGAGCACCCGGCGCACTCGCGCAAGCTGCACACGGACTACGCCATCCAGCGCGGCGGAACCATCCTGGTGGGCGGACTACGGGTCGACCCGGACAACGAGAAGTCGGGCAAGCTCCTGATCGCCGTCACACAGGAGATGGAGAAGTAGTAAGCTCCCGGCCCCCAAGTTTCCCACGAAAGGTTTTTCAAGATGCGTTTCGTCCTAGTGACCGCCCTGCTCGCTTCTCTCTGCGCCAAAGCCGAAACTCCCAAGACCGACGACGAAAAGTCCCTCTACGCCATCGGCTACCTCGTCGGCAGCCGCAACCTGGGCACGCTCAATCTCAAGCCCAACGAGCTGAAGATGGTGCAGCAGGGCCTCGCTGACGGCGCCCAGGGCAAGAAGGCAGTCATCGACCCCGAGGCGCAGGGCCCGAAGCTGAATGAGTTCGCCAAGGCTCGCGCCGACGCCGCCGCCGAGAAGGAGAAGACCGCCGCCAAGGACTACTTCGACAAGGCCTCGAAGGAGAGCGGCATGCAGAAGTTCGACGTCGACGTCGGCGGCAAGAAGGTCTCGTACCTCTACAAGACCGTCACCCCCGGCAACGGCGCCTCTCCCAAGGCGGCCGACAAGGTGAAGGTGGACTACGAAGGCCGGCTGCCCAGCGGCACCGTCTTCGACAGCTCGTACAAGCGCGGCCAGCCGGCGGAGTTCGGCTTGAACCAGGTGATCAAGTGCTGGACCGAGGGCGTGCAGCACATGAAGATCGGCGAGAAGGCCGAGCTGGTCTGCCCGTCGGACGTCGCCTACGGCGATCACGGCCACCCGCCCACCATCCCCGGCGGCGCGACGCTGATCTTCACCGTCGAGCTCAAGTCCATCACCGAGGCGGGGAAGTAGTCTTCGCGTAGCCTTTCGGGACTTCGAAGAGTGAGTCGGGCTGCGCGGCCTTGCGCGGCTCGACCACCTCGAAGAGAGAAGCGCCGCGCGCGGTGCGGGTGAGCGCGCGCAAGTAGACGTACTCCTTGGCGTCGTTCGCCACCCAGACCCGCTGCTGCACCTTGCCGAACGGCGTCTCGCTGCGCGCCTCCCAGATGCCGCAGGCCTTGCCCGCCGCGGTCCCTTCGCCCACTTTGCGCAAGCCATCGAGCGAAGGCGGCGGCACGGTCGCGTAGGGCGCCTGCGAGGCCGGCAGCTCGGTGAAGGTCTTGCGGTCGGGCCGCAGCAGCAGCAGTCGCGCGCCGTCGAAGAGGATGACCAGCGGCCCGCCTTGCGTGGCCTGCTCGATGCGCACCTTCCTGCCTTTGACGTGGATGGCGCCGTCCGGAGTGGCGCCCTGCCGGGCCGGCTCGTGGGTGAAGAGCAGCTTGGCTTCCCAGGGGGTCTGCGCGAGGGCCGCCAGCAGGAGAAACACGAACATGTCAGACCCCTATGTCATCTTGCCAAGCGTCGGGCACTTCTGTACAAGCGTACAGTAGATCGTGCCCCTGGAGGAACTCTTGGCGAACGTGGAAAAAGAGAAGGCGATCGAGCTTGCGGTGTCTGCCATCGAGAAGCAATTCGGCAAAGGCTCCGTCATGCGGCTGGGCAGCGAAGAGCCGCTGGGCCAGGACATTTCGGCCATCTCGACAGGCTCGGTCTCGCTCGACCTGGCCCTGGGCGTCGGCGGCATCCCGCGCGGGCGCGTCATCGAAATCTACGGGCCGGAATCCTCCGGCAAGACGACCCTGACCCTGCACATCGTGGCAGAGGCGCAGAAGGCCGGCGGCGTGGCGGCCTTCATCGACGCGGAGCACGCGCTCGACGTGGGCTACGCGCGCAAGCTGGGCGTCCGCACCGAAGACCTGCTCATCTCCCAGCCCGACACGGGCGAGCAGGCCTTGGAGATCTGCGAGATGCTGGTGCGCTCCGGCGCGGTGGACGTCATCGTCATCGACTCGGTGGCGGCGCTGGTGCCGCGGGCGGAGCTCGAGGGTGAAATGGGCGAGCCGCAGATGGGCCTTCAGGCCCGGCTCATGTCACAGGCGCTGCGCAAGCTGACGGCCACCATCTCCAAGGCGCAGTGCTCGGTCATCTTCATCAACCAGATCCGCATGAAGATCGGCGTCATGTTCGGCAATCCTGAAACCACCACCGGCGGCAATGCATTGAAGTTTTATGCTACTCAACGGCTCGACATCCGCCGCGTCGGCGCGCTGAAGGACGGCGAGACGGTCATCGGCAACCGCACCCGGGTGAAGGTGGTGAAGAACAAGGTCGCCCCGCCCTTCCGCGAGGTCGAGTTCGACATCCTCTACGGCCAGGGCATCTCCCGCGAGGGAGACCTGCTCGACCTGGCGGTGGAGAACAACATCGTCGAGAAGAGCGGCGCCTGGTTCAGCTACGGCGGAGAGCGCATCGGCCAGGGCCGCGAGAACTCGCGCGATTACCTGAAGCTGCACCCGGCCACGTTGGCGGAGATCGAGGCGAAGCTCTTCGAGAAGTTCGGCGTGGTGCGGCCCAACACGCCGGCGGGCATCCCGGTGGACATGGCCAAGGCGGCCGGCGCCAAGGGTCCGGCGGCGGCTCCGGCTGACGACGAGAAGCGGCCGCGGGTCAAAGCGGTCAAGTAGTCCGCCTCGCAGGTCAGCTGTTTCGTCTCAATAAGGGCTTCAAACCACTGGGTCTTTGGCGTCTTGCGCCAGAGGCCCAGTGTGGCTTTTGCGCAACGCGGTGAGTCCTGCTTTGCGATGCGGGCCGGGAGGCGGGTCGCTGTTACAATCGCCGTAAGCCGTAAGAGGAGACACGGACATCGCACGGATCTTCCATCAAGGCCGTCAGGCAGAGCTAGAGGTCGGCAGCGGCGAGTGGCTGCTCGAGGTCATCGGCGCGGTGGCCGCCGAGATCCAGAACCGGCCGCCCTCCAAGGTTTCGCTGCGCGCGCGGCGCGCGGCGCTGGAGGCGCAGCTGCTCGAGAGCGGCCTCGCCTACGGCACCGGCGCCAAGGACGACGCCATCGAGCTCGACCCTGCGGCCGGGCCGGGCACCCGCGCCTTCGCGCACTTCGTCGCCGGCTTGCTGCGGCTCTGCGTGAAGGCGGCGATGCTCTCGAACGCGCGCTGGTTCGCGCCCGGCGCGGCGCGGAACGCGGTCGACGCCCGGCGCGCGCAGCTCTTGGCGGTGCTCGCGGCCGCCGGCGGCGAGGGAGAAGCCGCGGCGCGGCTCTTCGACAACCCGCTCGCGGTGCCCAGCCCCTTGAACAAGCTGGCCGACAAGACCGCGGCGCGGCTCACGCGGCGCTACCTGGCAGAGCGCGGGCCGTTTGCCGGTCTGCCCTTGCACAACGGCCTCTGCGCCATCGAAGTGCGGACCTGCGCCACGCTGGCGCTGGCGAGCTTCGGTCACGGCCGCATGAGCCCGGCCGCGGTGGCCATCAGCGCGCAGGCAGCGCTGGGCTGGCGCGCGCTTTTGGTCGAGCTGCTCGCCGGGCTCGCCGCGGGACAGGAGCACGGCAAGCAGTCGCTGCGCGGCATCGACCAGGTGCTGCGCTCGCAGCGGCTGCCGGTGCGCGAGGCGCGGCTCCTGCGCGGGGCGCTGCACCGGCCGCGCTCGCCCGGGCATCTGGCGCCGCATCTCCACAGCGAGCCGCTGCGCCGCTTCGCGCTCACGCAGGTGCTGCTGGCCGCGCTGGTGGACGGCCGCTTCGAGGCGGGAGAGGTGCGCTTCGTCGAGCAGCTGGCGCAGGCGGTGAACGTCGACGCGGCGGCGCTGGCGCAGCTCGAAGTCTCGGTCGCCGACTTCTACCGCAACAACCAGGCGGCGCTGGCGGCGCTGCGTCTGGCCGAGACGCCAGAGGGCCTGCCACACGTCTTCACCACCCGGCTCGAGGCGGCGGTGGCGGACAACCTCGCGCGCATCCTCCAGGAGATCCGCGAGACCGGAGAGCTGGCGGAGCTCTTGGCCAAGGCTTCGGTGGGCGGCACGCTGAGCCTCACCGAGAAGGCCAAGGTGCGCGAGCAGCTGATCGATCTCGCCAAGACCATCCCCGCGCTGGCCATCTTCGCGGCGCCGGGCGGCATGATCCTCTTGCCCATCCTGCTCAAGCTCTTGCCGTTCAACCTGCTGCCGTCGAGCTTCGTCGACCCGCCGGCGAAGTCACCGGCGGCGCTGCCCGAGCGGCGTTCGCGCCGGCAGCCCCCGGCCGCGTAGAGCCGGGCTTCAAGCTCTGGCCCTTGAAAAAATACGTAGAGGCCGCAGCAGGTGTCGCTCGGCGAACGCGGCGGTTTGTGCCGTTCGACGGATCGCGAACATTTTTGTTTGATCTTCTTGCGGACGACTTTTTTGTAACCGCCTCGCTGGCGCAGGCTCTCAACCGCCATGAGCTACCGCATCCAAGTGTACCCTGAGGCCGGCACTCTCCTGCGAACGCTGGCGCCGCATTTGGTGCTGCGGCTCGGACAGGCTCTCGCGGAGCTGGCCGAGGCCATCTCTTTCGGAGACGACCCGGACACCGAAGTGCTGCACATCGACGACTGCGCGCTGCAATTCGTGGTCGATCACGTCGATCGCTTGATCCGCGTGACGCACATCGAGCAGCGCGAGGCGCTGGTGCCGGTCGCGGCCAGCGCCCCGGCCGCCATCTACGCCTGAAGCCCGCCGCCAGAGCCCCCGCCGCCGCCTACGCCTGAAACGTGAGAGGCCCGGCTTCCCTCGCCAGGGAAACCGGGCCTCGAACGGCTCTTCTCCTGGAACCGTTACGACATCTTGCGGACGTTCTGCGCCTGCAGCCCCTTGGGAC
>DATBAA010000628.1:0-4224 GCA_036271755.1 Myxococcales bacterium
ACCCGGAGCAGCTTCGGCTGCAGATCGAGCGGCAGCTCGCCGATCTCGTCGAGAAAGATGGTGCCGCCCTCGGCCTCCTCGAACGCGCCGATCCGCCGCGCGGTCGCGCCGGTGAACGCGCCCTTCTCGTGGCCGAACAGCTCGCTCTCGATCAGCCCCGCCGGAATGGAGGCGCAGTCGACCACCACCAGCGGCTTGTCGCGCCGCTGGCTGCCCAGGTGCAGCGCTTCGGCGGCGCCCTCCTTGCCGGTGCCGGTCTCTCCTTCGATCAGGACGGTCGTGTCGGTGGGCGCGGCTTTTTCGATCAAGGCAAACGCGGCCCGCATGGGCGCCGACTTGCCGACCAGCGGGCCCAGCTCGGTCCGCTCGGAGAAGGACTGCGCAACCCGCTCGTCGCCCAGCGCGACCTTCAAGATCGTCCGGCCCAGCTTCAGCTCGGCGCCGTCGCGCAGGTAGCTCTCGACCACCCGCGTGCCGTCGACGAAGGTGCCGTTGCGGCTCTCCAGATCGCGGACGCGCGCTTCGCCAGAGTCGAGGAGGATCTCGCAGTGGAAGCGCGAGACGGACGGATCGTCGATGACCAGGTCGCCGCCGGGCTGCTGCCCTAGCGAGGCGCGGGGCTTCGAAAAGTCCGCCACGGTGCGGCCGGCCGGGTCGAGCAAGCGAAGCCTGCGAACCGTCGTCGCGTCCGAAGAGTCGAGCGGCAGCGTCTCCAGGTCTGATGGCACCGGACGACACTACTTTAGCGGCGCGTGACCAGCCAGCGATCCATGAGCGCCAGATCGTCCGGATCGGTGCCTTTCGCCGCTGCTTCCGCGCGCGCCGCCCGGGCTGCGGCGAGGTTCTGCGCCTTGTCGCGGCCGATCTCCACCTGGGCGCGGGCGAGATAGAACTTTGCCTGGGCCGTCGCGCTGACGGCGCTGCCCGGCGGCGTCAGCTTCAGCGCGCGCTGCAGCACCGGCACGGCCGCAGCCGGCTGTCCGGCGAGCACCAGGCAGCGGCCCTGTCCCGAGAGCGGATAGACGAGCACTCCGTGCTCCTTGCCCTTGGCCGCCTCGAAGGCGCCCAGCGCCCGCGCGTACCCCGCGAGCGCCTGATCATAGTGCTGGAGCTGCGTCTGCAGCTCGGCCCGGTTGTAGAGCGAGATGGCGAGATTGAAGGTGGTGAGGTGGTTCTTGTCCATCACGGCGATCACGTCGTCGTAGCCGCGCAGGCCCTCGTCGAGGCGGCCCAGGTGGACCAGCACGCGCGCCTTGGCGATCATCACCGTCAACAGCCCCGGAGAGTCGGCCCCCAGGTGCGCGCGATCCATCCGCAGCGCCTGCTCGATGGGCTCGAGCGCCTGGTCCCAGCGCTTCAACTCTCCCAGCGCCATGCCGATGCCCTGGTAGTCGTCGGCCAGCAGCGTCGAGGTTCCGAGCCGCTGCTCGCGGATGCGGGCCGCGTGCCGGTAGGACTCCAGCGCCTCCTCCGGCTTGCCCCTGGTGCGCTGACCCTCGCCCAGGTTGTGCCAGGCGAAGGCCTCGTTGGGGCTGTCCGGACCGTACAGCTCGCGATAGGCGTCGATGGCGCTCCGATAGCTGGCGGCGGCCTTCTCCGCCTCGCCCAGGTCCGCCAGGGTGTCGGCGGTGTGGATGAAGACGTCGGCCAGCTGCGGACCCAGCGGCGAGCCGTGCTTCTTGGCGCCCGCGGCCTCCAGGATGACTCGCGCCTGGTCGAACAGCTCCAGCGCCTCGCGGCCGCGCGGACCCAGCTGGGCCAGGGCGGTGGCGTGCGCGAAGAGCAGGTCGGCGCGCTGATCGGGCGCCTCTCCAGCGCGG
Source organism: Myxococcales bacterium (assembly GCA_036271755.1). Taxonomy (GTDB): domain Bacteria; phylum Myxococcota; class Myxococcia; order Myxococcales; family 40CM-4-68-19; genus 40CM-4-68-19. The sequence continues at coordinate 1,821 of DATBAA010000628.1, forward strand.
ACCACCGCGGCGGTGGCCACCGGCAAAAGCTCTAGCGCCTGCTCGGGCTTGAGCAGGTTGGCGGCGGTGATCTTGATGATGAACGTCCAGGCAAATGCCTCGGTGCGGTCGTCGTGGGCGCGGGCCGCCACCTGCGTCAGCTCGCGCAGCGTGACCGCGGCGGCCTCGTAGCTGCCGACGGCGATCTGCACCCTGCCCAGCGCGGTCAGCGCCAACGCCAGCGTCGGAGGATGATCGAGGCCGCGCGCTTCTTCCACCAGCCGCCCGGCCACCGCGGGAAGATCCTTCAGCTCGCCGCTGCGCTGGCGGACGGCGACCTTCTGGATCTCATCGGCCAGCGCCTCGGTCTTGGCGCGCACCTCGGGACGGTCGGGCGGCGGCGCGGCCAGCGAGAGCGCGGCGGTGTCGGCGCAGCCCGTCAGCGGCACCAGCTGCGATGCTCCTGCAACTGCGCGGTCCAGCGCCTCGGTGGTGCTCACGCCCTGCAGGACGTTGACGCTCTCTTCCAGCTCGGTGAAGCGCCGGTCCAGGCAGCGCATGCGCAGGTCGAGCAGCGTGTCCGACTGCGTGCCGCGCACCCGCGTGGCCCGGCAGGCCTCGACGTGCTGGTTGACGAGGCCGGCCGCCACCGGGTCGAACCACGCCGCCGCCGCCGCGAAGCGATTCGCTCCCTGATCCTTGTCGACCGTCAGCAAGTGTTCGCGGACAGCCTGCTGCCGCGAAGGTCCCCACATCGCGTCGAGCCGGGCCGTTGGCGGCGGGCAGAGATCGCGCGAGCGGGAGACGGCCCACGTCGTCCCGGCCACTCCCGCCACGGCGGCGGCGCTCGCCAGCGCGATCCAGAGCCGCTTGCGTCCGCGGCGGACCTGCGCCAGCTCCGCCAGCAGCGCGTCCATGGACGGATAGCGCGCGCTCGCGTCCTGGCTCAGCCCCTTGTCGAGGATGCGCCGCAGCCGCAGCGGAATCTGCGGCGCCGCCCCGTCGCGCCTGGGCAGGGTGCCCGTCAGCGCTTCGTGAAGGGTGGCGCAGTACGCGTACTGATCGGCGCGGGCGTCGGCCGGCTGCCCCTCGAGCTGCTCGGGCGGCATGTACGCCGGCGTGCCCATCACCTTGCCGTCGGTGGTGCGCAGGCTCTGCGGCGAGACCGGCGAGTCGGGGCTCGAGTTTGGTTCATCGCTGGGATCAAGGGCTCCCGGCGCGCTGACGAGGCCGAAGTCGCCGAGCTTGGGCGTGCCGTCCAGGTCGAGAAAGACGTTGGCGGGCTTCACGTCGCGATGGACCAGCCCCAGCGCGTGCGCCGCCGAGAGCCCGCGGCCCAGCGCGAGAAAGAGATCGACGATCTCGCGCCAGCCGTGCGGCCTGCCCATCCAGTCGCGCAAGGTGCCGCCCGCCACCAGCTCCATGGCGACGAACACCTCGTCTCCGGCCAGGCCCACCTCGAAGACCGTGACGACGTTGTGATGCTTCAGCCGCGCCAGCGCCTGCGCCTCCCGCAGCAGCCGCGCGCGGGCCTTCTCGCCGCCGCTGCCGGTCTTGAGCAGCTTGATGGCGACGGTGCGGTTCAGCGTGGTGTCGCGGGCCTCGAAGACCGAGCCCATGCCGCCGCTGCCCAGGTGCTCGCCGAGCTGGAAGCGGCCCAGGGTGACGGGTGCGTCCGCGCTGCCTTCGCCTTCCGGCAGGGTGACGCGATCGAACTCTCGCCGCAACCTCTCCACGCTGCCTTTGCGCGGCTCGTCGTCCTGCGGCATGGCTTCGTCTCTAGCACGCTCTTGTGTACCGGCGTACGACTCGCGTCGCCTGCGGGTAGACAGCCAACGGCGCGGCTTTTCGCGGCGGTTGTCCACGGCTGGTAGACGGACCTCGCACCTCTATAGAGGGAGAGGTTCGCTGGCACGAACAGTGCTGTGCCGCTCCACATGAAAACAGCCATCTGCGCGCTTTCGCTGGTCCTCGCTGCCTGCGGCGGTCAAGAGCCCGGCGAAAAAGCCGTTCGCAGCGCGAGCAACGATCTGGTCGTCAACTGGGCCGCGAGCGGCAACGAGACCGACCCCAACGCGGCTTTCGGCGCGCAGTTCGGCAGCGCGGTGGCCGCCAACGGCAACTGGATCGCGGTGGCGCGCCAGCCGGCGACGGCCACCGACATCGGCCGCGTCGAGGTGTGGCAGCGCAGCGGCACCGGCTGGGCGCACAAGTTCACCTGGCCCGGGCACGTGGGGCACAAGGAGGTGGTCGCGATGAGCCCGAACTGGATGTTCATCGGCGAGCCCTGCATCGCCACCTCGGGCTGCTCCGGCTCCGTCTTCGGCCTCGTCTTGTTCAACGGCACCACCTGGACGGAAGAGATCCAGAGCATCAACATCAACCCGCCCGACTTCGGCAGCGCGCTCGCCATGAACGACGACAC
>DATBAA010000629.1:0-5383 GCA_036271755.1 Myxococcales bacterium
GTCGATCCTCACCGAAATGTTCTCGCCGTCGATGAAGAAGCGCTCGAGCACCGGGTCCTTCTTCTCGGCCTTGAGGCGCTTCAAGAGCTGCGCGAAGGACTCCTCGCCGGCGCTGTCGGCCGGCAACTCCGCCGCCTCGCCCGCGCGCGCGAGCGGAACCACGCCTTCGACGACGTAAGTGGTCAGCAGCTGGGCGCAGAGCTCGATCAGCTCCTCGCCGCCCATCGTGCGCAGGCGCGCGCGAAGCTCGCCGGCCACCTGCGCGGCCGGGTCCTGGTCGTTGCGGCTCATGTCCCGAACCCCGCCGGAAAGTGACAGCCAATCGAAGTGGCGCCCGTGAAGTCCGCGCCGGTCAGCGCGGCATCGCGCAGGTCGACGCCAATCAAGGTCGCCCGGGCGAAGGACGCGCCCATGAGATTCGCGCCGCGGAGCGAGACGTCCACCAGCCGCGAGCCCGAGAAGTCGGCCTTCTCCAGCGAGACCGCGCCCAGCTTTGCGTCGACGAAGACCACCCGCAGCAAGAGCGCGCCGTCGAAGCGGGCTTTGTAGAGCTTGGTGTCCTCGAAGCGCGCCACCGACAGCACAGCGCCGGAGAAGACCGCGTTCATGGCCTCGCAGCCGTGCAGCTTCAAGCGCTTGCCGGAAATCTGGCCCGCGTCGACCTCGTTGAGGTCGCAGAAGTAGAACTCCGTGCGCTCCAGGCGCGACCCGCGCAGCCGCGCCTTGCGCAGGCCGGTGTGGGCGAACTGCGTCTCGCGGATGCGCGTCCCGGCCAGGTTGCCCTCGGTCAGGTCGCTCTTCTCCACCACCGTCTTCAGCCAGTCGGACCCGCTGGCGAAGAGCGTCTTCATGGCGCACGACTCGATGCGGTCGCCGCTGAACCCGCCCTCATCGCGCAGGCGCTGCAGTGCTGCCGGGGCCTGGTGGGCGGAGAACTCCATCTCTCGACGTTAACCCCCAGGGTCCCGGTGCGGCAACTCTCACTCTGGAGATTTGCCCGCTTTCCGATGCGCATGGTAGCCTTTTCGTCCCATGACGCCCGCCGAGGCCGACCCTTTTGGGACGCCAAAAAAGTCCATGGCAGCCTCTCCGCTGGCCATCTCCGGCCAGCCCAAAGAGGTAGCCGAAGAGGTCGCCCGCCAGGCCGCGCTGCGCCGCGTGGACAAGGATATCGAGCACCTGATGCGGGCGCGCTACCCGCTCATCTACATCTTGAGCAGCGAGGAGAAGCGGGTCGAGAAGAGCATCGCCGACGTGCTCCACGCCCGCGAGGCCACCAAGAACTACCGCACCAAGATCTACACCTGGAGCGTCACCGAGGGCGTCCGCTCCGGCGGCGAACCCCAGGGCGACAGCAAAGACCCGCTCAAGGCGCTGCGCTTCATCCTCGAGGCCAAGAAGGAGGAGCGCGCGGTCTTCATCCTGCGCGACCTGCACGCCTTCCAGAAGAACCCGGAGGTGGTGCGCCTCCTGAGAGACCTGGCGCGCAACCTGAAAGAGACGCTGAAGACCGTCTTCCTCATCTCGCCGCTGTTGCAGATCCCGCCCGAGCTGGACAAGGAAGTGGCGGTGGTCGAGTACCCGCTGCCCGAGCTGGCGGAGATCGACCAGATCCTCGCCCGCGTCTCCAAGATGGTGGCTGGCACGGCGGTGCCGGCCGGGTCGGAGCGCGAGCACATCGTCGAAGCCGCGCTGGGCCTGACGGCCGACGAAGCCGAGAACGTCTTCGCCAAGTCGCTGGTGCAGACGGGCGGGCAGTTCGACATCGACGTCATCCTCTCCGAGAAAGAGCGCATCGTCCGCAAGAGCGGCGTGCTCGAGTTCTTCCGCACCCACGAGCAGCTGGACAACATCGGCGGGCTCGACCTGCTCAAGTCGTGGCTCAACAAGCGGCAGACCGCGTTCTCTGAAGAGGCGCGCGCGTTCGGGTTGCCGCGGCCCAAGGGCATCTTGATGATCGGCGTGCCCGGCGGCGGCAAGTCGCTCACCGCCAAGGCCGTCGGCGCTGCGTGGCGTCTGCCGCTCTTGCGCCTCGACGTCGGCAAGATCTTCGCCGGCATCGTTGGCTCATCCGAAGAGAACATGCGCCGCGCCATCCAGATGGCCGAAGCGGTCGCGCCTTCGATTCTCTGGGTGGACGAGCTGGAGAAGGGCTTCTCGGGCACCGGCAGCTCGAACAATTCGGACGGCGGCACGGCCGCGCGCGTCTTCGGCAGCTTCATCACCTGGCTGCAGGAGAAGACCAGCCCGGTCTTCGTCATCGCCACCGCCAACAACGTCGACGAGCTTCCGCCCGAGATGATGCGCAAGGGCCGCTTCGACGAGATCTTCTTCGTCGACCTGCCCTCGCTGCCGGAGCGCAAGGAGATCGTCGGCATCCACTTGAAGCGGCGCGGGCGTGACCCGGCCGGCTTCGACCTGGACTTCCTGGCGCAGAAGAGCGACGGCATGACCGGCGCGGAGATCGAGCAGGCGGTGGTGAGCGCGCTCTTCGACGTCTACTCCAAGGACGGCGCACAGGGCGTTCTGCAGACCGCGGGCGTCGCCCACTCGCTGCAAGAGACCGTCCCGCTCTCGAAGACCATGAAGGAGAAGATCGCGACGCTGCGCAACTGGTGCAAGACGCGCGCGCGGCCCGCTTCGTCGCCCGTCGAATCCGAGCAAGTGATGACCCCCGGCGCCCGTGCCCTCGATATTGACGAGAGCACCAAGTGAGCCACTTCACGCAGGTCGAGACCAAGATCAACGACTTCGTCGCGCTCAAGGCCGCGTGCGAAGAGCTGGGTATGGAATTCGAAGAGGCCAGCGAAAACGAATTGGTGAAGGTGCGCGGCTGGAAGGGCTCGACGCTCACCGCCGAGGCCAAGATCAAGGCCTCGAAGAGCTACGACATCGGCCTGCAGATGACCGAGGAGGGCACCTACAAGCTGGTGGCCGACTGGTGGGGCATCGAAGAAGAGACCAACCAGGAAGCGGCCGCCATCCAGCAGAAGGTCATCCAGTGCTACGCCAAGCACAAGGTGAAGGCCGAAGTCGCCAAGCAGGGCTTCACGCTGGATGAAGAGCAGGTCGAAGCCGACGGCACCATCAAGCTCTCGGTCTCGAAGTGGTAGTTTGAGCTCAAACGACTGGGGAGCCAAGACCGTGGCCGAGAAGCAGAAGATGGAGATCACCATTCTTCCCAACGGGGAAGTGTCGATCAAGGTGCTCTGCGTGCCGGGGCCTTCTTGCGAGTCGGTGTCGGCGGCGCTGGAAGAATCGCTCGGCAAGGTGAAGGCCAAGGAGCGGACGGCGGAGTATTACCAGGAGCCGCTCGAGACCACCGAGATCACGCAGAAGAACGGATGATTCGTCTCACGCACTTGAGCGGCAGCTTGCAGGGGACTGCCTCCACCTCGCCCAAAGCGGTGGTCCGCATCGGTCGCGGCGCCGACTGCGACGTGCGCTTCGACGCGCGCCTGGACGCCCGCGTCTCCACCCACCACGCCGAGATCCGCTTCGACGGCGGCTACTACCAGCTGATCGACATCGGCTCGTCCAACGGGACGCTGGTGAACGGCAAGCTGGTGCGCCAGCAGAAGCTGCGCTCGGGCGACAAGATCATCTTCGGCGCGCAGGGCGGCCCCGAGGTGAAGTTCGAGATCGACGACTCGGCCTTCGCCAACGCGCCGCCGCCTGGCCGGCGGCCTCCGCCCCAACAAGGCTACGTAGCGCAAGGTTACGCGCCGCAGGCCATGCCGCAAGTGAGCAGCGGCGAGAACGAGAACTTCGCCGAGGAGGCGCAGCAGCGCATCGCGCAGGCCCGCGTCGGCAGCCAGGGCGCGCCGTCTGGCCAGACCATGTTCATCATGGCCGACACCTTGAAAAAGGTGGAGGCGGTCACCCAGAAAAAGTCCGGCAAGAAGTGGAAGAAGATCGTGCTGGGCGTGGTGCTGACCGCGTTCGTCGGCTTCGGCGCCATGGGCTTCGTCATCTGGGAGCAGAAGCAGCAGATCGACGGCATCGTCCACAAGAAGGACAACCTCGACAAGCAGATCCAGAAGATCCAGCTGCAGATGCAGCTCGAGAGCGATCCCGACAAGCTGGCCAACCTGGAAGAGCAGCTGAACCTGCTGACTGGTAAAGCGAAAGCTGCGATTGGCGAGCTGGAGCAGAAGGACAAGAGCACGGCCGAGAAGGTGGTCGACCAGGGCGACGACCTGGACCGCGCCATCCGCCGCATCCTGAAGAAGTTCGACGCGGACACCTACGCGGTGCCGCCCATCTTCAAGGAGCGGCTGCAGCACTACATCGACTTGAAGACGTCCCACCTGGCCATCACCAGGCAGGTGTACGCGCGCAAGAAGCAGTACTGGCCCATCATCGTGAAGGAGTTCTCGGCGCTGGGCCTGCCTGAGGAGATCGCCTATGTCGCCTGGCAGGAGTCGAACTTCGACCCCTTTGCGCAGAGCGCGGTCGGCGCCCGCGGCATGTGGCAGTTCATGGATTTCCAGGCGAGAAAGTACGGCCTGCACGTGGCGGAGAATTGGAAGACCGGCGGCAAGGACGAGCGCACCGACGTGGCGAAGGAGACGCACATCGCCGCCAAGTACCTCTCGGATCTGTTGGCCGACTTCGGCTCCGACTCCTTCATGATCGCCATCGCCAGCTACAACAAGGGCGAGAACGGCATGCGCCGCGTGCTCCACGACGTCGGCTTCCGCAAGGACCAGCGCGACTTCTGGCACCTCTACCGCTTGAAACGTTTGCCGGAAGAGACGATGGAGTACGTTCCGCAGATCCTCGCCGCGGCAATCATCAGCAACGACCCCCAGAAGTACGGCCTCGAATGAACCAAAGGACCGCCATGCTCAAGAACTTGAAACCCGGCCTCGCCCTGATCTCGATCGCTGCGGTGGGCTGCCACTCGCGGCCAATTCCGTTTTCGACGGCGCCCGGGTACAGCGTCTCGCACGAATCTTCCGACGGCGTCTTCGGCAAGAAGCTCGAGGCGACGGTGAGCGACGAGGACAACCACTACATGCAGGCGTTCCGCTTCGACCTGCCGGCGGAGGGCTCTATCTCCGCCACCGCCAAGCCCGTCAATCCACTGGCCCAGATCAGCGTCTCCATCTACGCCGAAGGCTCGGGGACCGATGCCATCGCCAAGGGCGAGCCGGGCAAGAAGGTGGAGGCCACCGAGCTGCAGCCGGGCCGCTACTACGTGGCGGTGATCGAGCCGTGGAAGGAGGCCATTCGCAGCAAGGTCGAGCTGCGCGTGGTCTACAAGCCGAAGGATCCCGACGCCGCGCAGACGGTCTGCAAGTCGCAGGCGACCGCGCGCGATCTGCCCTCGGTCAAGCCCATGGTGGAAGACCAGGTCGACTATTCGGCGCAGCGCCGC
>DATBAA010000630.1:0-7586 GCA_036271755.1 Myxococcales bacterium
ACACTAATGAGGCGCACCCCGCCCGTCAATGCGCTACGTTTGCTCCATGTTGCTCGCGCTGCTCGCTCTCCTGCCGCCGCTCACCCTGCCCGTGCAGACGCGCACGCTGTCCAACGGGCTCACGGTGCTCATCTCGGTCGATCATTCGGCGCCCGGCGTAGCGGTCGATCTGCGCTTTCACGTCGGCAGCAAGGACGAAGATCCGGGGCGCACGGGCTTCGCGCACCTCTTCGAGCACCTGATGTTCATGGGCGCGCGCCACGTGCCCTACCCCAAGTTCGACACCATCATGGAGGCGGCCGGCGGCAACAACAACGCCTTCACCAACAACGACGTCACCAACTACTACGAGGAGGGTCCGAAGAACCTGCTCGAGACCTTCCTCTGGATGGAGGGCGACCGCCTGGCGACGCTGGGCATTTCGATGACCCAGGAGAAGCTGGAGACGCAGCGCAAGGTGGTCTTGAACGAGCGCCGGCAAAGCTACGAGAACCGGCCCTACGGGCAGGCGTATCTGGAGCTGGAGGAGCACCTCTTCGGCGAAGGGCATCCGTATCACTGGCCGGTGATCGGCTCTGCCAAGGATCTCGAAGCCGCGCAGCTGCAGGACGTCACGCGCTTCTTCGCAACCTGGTACGTGCCGGCCAACGCGGTGCTGGCCATCGTCGGCGACGTCGAGCCTTCGGAGGCTTTTGCCGCCGCGCAGAAGTATCTCGGCTGGATCGAGAGTCCGCCGCTGCCGGAGCGCAAAGCCGTCAAGCCGCTCCCTCTCGCGAAAAATGAAAAGCTGCAGCTGACCGACAAGGTCGAGCTGCCGCGGCTGCTGCTCGCCTGGCAGAGCCCGAAGACCGGCACGCAGGGCGACGCGGAGTGCGACCTGCTGGCGAAGATCCTCGGGCACGGCAAGGCCTCGCGGCTGTACGAGCGGCTGGTGCACAAGGACGGCATCGCGGCAGAGGTCTCCGCGGAGCAGGCCTCGCGAGAGGCGCAGGGCTCCTTCGACATCGACGTGCAGGCCGCTCCGGGACACACGCTGGCCGAGGTGCTGGCGGCGGTCGACGACGAGCTGACGAAGATCGTCGCCAAGGGTCCGTCGCAGCCCGAGCTGGATGCGTCTCGGACGGGCCTCTACACCGAGGCAGCGCGCGATCTGGAGGGCCTGGTGCCGCGCGCCATCCGGCTCACCGCCTATCAGTTCGACTATGGCGCCGCGGACTCTTTGCACCGCGATCTGCAGCGCTACGAAGCGGCAACTCCAGAGTCGGTGCGCAAGACGGCGGCAGAGGTCTTGAAGGCGCCGCGGGTGATCATCGAAGTAACCCCAGCTCCAGCTGCGGCTGCGGCGGTGCGGCAATGAAACGGCTCGCGCTGATCTTCCTCGCCCTGGCTTGCGCGCAGAAGCAGCCCGTCAAGAGTCCCGCGGAGCGTGCGCAGGCGGAGGAGGCCGCGCTGGCAGCGCAGCCCGCGCTCGAGCCGCTGCAGTCGTCGCAAGTTCCGCTGCCGAAAGTGACGACGCTGCCCAACGGCCTCGCGGTCTGGATCGTCGAGCGCCCCGGAGATGGCATGGAGTCGGTGCAATTCGTCGCGCGAGGAGGAGCGTCGGCGGACCCTGCCGGAAAGCCGGGCCTGGCCTCGCTCACCGCCGCGCTGATGGAGACCGGCGCCGCCGGCCGCAGCCAGACTGAGCAGACCATCGCCGCCGATATGCTGGGCGCCACGCTGGCCGTCGAAGCGCAGCCGGACGCGCTGGTGGTGAGCGCCTCGGCGATGTCGCAAGTGGTGGAGAAGTCGGTGGCGCTGCTGGCCGACGTCGCGCTGCGGCCCAACCTTGCCGAGGCCGAGTGGGCGCGCGTGCGCGAGCAGCGCGAGGCGCGGCTGCTCTCCGAGCGGGCAGAGCCGCGCATCGCCGCACGGCGCGCATTTCGTCGCGCCATCTATGGAACCGCGCCGCTCGCCTGGCCCGTGGAAGGCACCGCGCAGTCGGTGAAGTCCATGCAGCTTGCCGAAGTGCGCGCCTTCCACGCCGCGATCTCGCCGCGAGACTGCGCGCTGATCGCGGTTGGCGGCGCCAAACCGGAAGAGGTCCTGCGCGCCCTCAAAAGCGCGTTCGCCGGCTGGACGCCGTCCGGCGCGCGACCTCTTGCACCGCCGCCGCAAGCGAAGCTTCCCGAAGCACCCGAGCGTTTGCTGCTGGTCGACTTCCCGGGCAAACCGCAGGCGGTGCTCATCGTCGGCCAGCCGGCGGTCCCGCGATCTTCGCCCGACTATCTGGCGCTGCGCGCCTTCAACTCCGCGCTGGGCGGCTCGTTCACCAGCCGCCTCAACCAGAACCTGCGCGAGCAGCATGGCTACACCTACGGCGCGGGCAGCCAGTTCAGCTTTGGCGTCTCGCGCGGACCCTTCGCCGCCAGCACCTCGGTCAAGACCGACGTCACCGGCGCGGCGCTGGGCGAGGTCCTGTCCGAATTGAACCGCATCGTCGCGGCCCCGCTCGCCCCTGAGGAGTTGGACAAGGCGCGCGCTCTTCTGGCGTACGAGCTGGTCGGCACGCTCTCCCACGCGGACCGCCTCGCGGAAGCGGTGCAGGAGATCTACCTGGGCGGCCTGTCCCCGGACGAGCTGAGCACCACCGTCGCCCGGCTGCAGGCACTGACGCCCGATTCGGTGCTGGCCGCTGCCCGCCGCGCGCTGGACCCGGCGCGAATGACCATCTCCATTGCCGGAGACGCAGCCAAGGTCGGACCCCAACTCGAGCCGCTGCACCTGCCCAAGCCCGTCCTCCGCGACGCCGCCGGCGAGCCTTTGAAATAAACGTAAACAATCAAACGGAATCAATTGTGGCGCGGCCAGGCGGGATGCGGGGTCGTCCCGCTTGTGGCTGGATTGCCATTCGATTGGTTCTTGAAATGAAACATTCGTTTTCCCAACTCAACGTATTGGTCGTCGACGACGACGGCGAGATGCGCGGCGAGATCTGCTCCGCGCTCACCGGCGACGGATACCAGGTCGCGGAAGCCCACCATGGCTCGCGCGCGCTGAGCCTGGCCCGCAACGGGCCTTTGCCGGGCCTCGTGCTGCTCGATCTGTTGATGCCCGAGAAGGACGGCTGGCAGGTGCTGTGGGAGCTGCGCAACGACGAGCGTTTCCGCAGCCTGCCGGTGGTGGTGATGAGCGCGGTGCCCAAGGACGAGCTGCACGGCGCGCTGGTGGACGGCTTTTTGGAGAAGCCCTTCACCCGGGAAGATCTGTTGAGGATTGTCCGCTTTTTTCTGCCCCGCCAAGGTGATACCCAGTCCGGGTGATCCGCGACCTCTTCTACCGCGCGGTCATCAAGGCGCAGCGGCTCTCCGCGCGCACGGATGGCTGGCCGCCCAAGCTCACGGGCCGGGGCATCGAGATCGGCGCCCACGGCAACCCCATTCCCGGCATCGAGCCGTTCTACGTCGATCGCTTTCGCGAGTTCGCCGGCGCGAAGTGCCCCGCGCACGTGCTCTCGGACGGCGCGGCGCTGCCGTTCCGCGACAGCTCGCTGGACTACGTCGCCTCGTCACACCTGCTCGAGCACCTGCCGGACCCCGCGGGCGCCATCGTCGAGTGGTACCGCGCCGTGAAGCCGGGCGGCATCATCTACATCGTCGTGCCGGACCGGCGCCTCACCTTCGATCGCCACCGCCCGCGCACGAAGGTCAGCCACCTGATGGAAGACTTCGAGCGGAAGACCGGGCCTTCCGACCCGACCCACATCGACGACTTCTTCGATCACCTCGACTGGAAGCGCTTCGACCCATCGCTGAAGGCAGAGGACGTTCCGGCGTTTCGCGAGCTGCACCGCGAGCAGGATCTACAAGCGGCGCGCGAAGGCCGCATGGTCAGCATCCACTTCCACGTCTTCGAGAAGCCCGACTTGATCGCGCTGCTGGAGGCGCTGCGCGAGCATCCGAAAGCGCTCCTCCGCTACGAGCTGGTGGAGGAGCGCACGTTCTTTCCGCCGGACGCCGGCAACGGTTTTCTCGTCGCCATCCGCTCGAAGAAGCCAGAGCCAAAAACGTAATCGCCAAGCCGCCTGCGGCAGCCGCGATTAGACGAACTGCTCGGCTTCGGTGGAGCCCTGCAGCGCGAGCGTTGACGACTTGCCGCCGCCGATCACCTCGGCCACGTGGTCGAAGTAGCCGGTGCCGACTTCGCGCTGGTGCTTGGTGGCAGTGTAGCCGTCCTTCTCCGCGGCGAACTCGGCCGTCTGCAGCTTGGAGTAGGCCGCCATGCCGCCGTCCTTGTACTCATTGGCGAGCGAGAACATGGAGAAGTTGAGCGCGTGGAAGCCGGCCAGCGTGACGAACTGGAACTTGTAGCCCATGGCCGCAAGCTCGGTCTGGAAGTGCGCGATGGTCTCGTCGCTCAGGTGCTTCTTCCAGTTGAACGACGGCGAGCAGTTGTAGGCCAGGAGCTTGCCGGGGAACTTCTCGTGGATGCCCTCGGCGAACTGCTTCGCCTGGGCGAGATCCGGGTGCGAGGTCTCGCACCACACCAGGTCGGCGTAGGGCGCGTAGGCGAGCCCGCGGGCGATGGCCGCCTCGACGCCGCTGCGCACCTTGTAGAAGCCCTCCGGCGTGCGCTGCTGCGACTCGATGAACGGACGGTCGCGCTCGTCGATGTCGGAGGTGAGGAGCTTCGCGGCGTCGGCGTCGGTGCGGGCCACCAGCACGGTGGGCACGCCCATCACGTCGGCGGCGAGGCGCGCGGCGGTCAGGGTGCGGATGAACTGGCCGGTCGGCACCAGCACCTTGCCGCCCATGTGGCCGCACTTCTTCTCGGAGGCGAGCTGGTCCTCGAAGTGAACGCCGGCGGCGCCCGCCTCGATCATCTGCTTCATGAGCTCGTAGGCATTCAGCGGACCGCCGAAGCCGGCCTCGGCGTCGGCGACGATGGGCGCCATCCAGTGGCGGTTGGTCTTGCCTTCGGCGTGCTCGATCTGGTCGGCGCGCAGCAGCGCCGCGTTGATCTTCTTCACCACCGCGGGGACGCTGTTGGCCGGGTAGAGGCTCTGGTCGGGGTACATCTCGCCCGAGAGGTTGGCGTCGGCGGCGACCTGCCAGCCGGAGAGATAGATGGCCTTGAGGCCCGCGCGCACTTGCTGCACGGCCTGGTTGCCGGTCATGGCGCCCAGCGCGTTGATGAGGGTCTCGGTGTGGAGCAATTCCCAGAGCCGGCGGGCGCCCAGGTTGGCCAGCGTGTGCTCGATGTGGACGCTGCCGCGCAGCTTCTCGACGTCGGCCTTGGTGTAGGGGCGGAGGATGCCCTTGAAGCGGTTGTCGGGGAATTGGCCGGTCATGCACGACTCCTTTGTCAACTTCGTGTGACAACAGATTGCGGCCGGCTGTCGTCATCGTCAATGTGCGCGCACCCTCTGAGTTGTAAGGCAAGTCACAAGTTTGTAAGATCGTCTTTGTCATGCTGTAATGTTTGTAAATGACTGCCGGAAGGGGTTGCCGATGAGCGCGGAAGGACGTATGGAGCTGCCTCGTTTGGGAGCGAAAGTCCGCACCTTGCGGCGGCGGCAGGGGCTCAGCCAGGCCCAGCTCGCCGAGCGGCTCCTCGTCTCGCCCAGCTACCTGAACCTGATCGAGAACAACCGTCGCCCGCTGCCCGCGCCGCTGCTGGTGAAGCTGGCGCAGATCTTCGACGTCGAGCTGTCGAGCTTTGCCACCGACGAAGAGGGCCGGGCGGTCGCCGGCTTGCTGGAGGCCTTCGCCGACCCGCTCTTCGAAGAGATCGACATCGTCGCGCAAGAGGTGCGCGAGCTTGCCCAGCAGAGCCCCTCGATGGCCCGCGCGGTGCTCAAGCTCTACCGCGCCTATCAAGGAGCGCGCGCCACCCGCGACCAGCTCTCCTCTCGCGTCTACCAGGGCGACGACAGCGCGGGCACGCACGCCGAGCTGAGCAACCTGCCGTCGGAAGAGGTGAGCGACTTCATCCAGCGGCAGAACAACCACTTCCCCGCGCTGGAGGCCGGCGCGGAGGAGCTGTGGCGCAAGGCGAAGCTGGACTTCGACGACCTCTTCGCCGGCCTCGTCCGCCACCTGGACAAGGTCCACAAGGTCACGGTGCGCATCGCCCGCGGCGAGCGGGACACGCTGCGCCGCTACGATCCCGAGCGGCGCCTTTTGACCTTGAGCGAGCTGCTTCCGACCCGCAGCCGCAAGGCGCACTTGGCGCACCAGATCTGCATGCTCTCGATGAGGGACCAGCTGGACCGCATCGTCGCCGACGACCGACTCACCAGCGAAGACTCGCGCCGCCTCGCCCGGGTGGCGCTGGCCAACTACTTCGCCGGCGCGGTGCTGATGCCCTACGAGCCGTTCCTGCAGGCCGCGCGCGAGCAGCGCTACGACCTGGACATGGTGGGCCGCCGCTTCGGCGTCGGCTTCGAGCAGGTGTGCCACCGCGTCTGCACGCTGCAGCGCTCCGGCGCGCCAGGCGTGCCGTTCCACATGATCCGCATCGATCCGGCGGGCAACATCTCCAAGCGCTTCTCGGCCTCCGGCATCCAGTTCGCGCGCTTCGCCGGAGCGTGCCCGCGCTGGAACATCTTCCAGGCTTTTCCGACGCCCGGAATGATCCGCATCCAGGTCTCGCGCATGCCCGACGGCAACGTCTACTTCTGCCTCGCGCGGACGGTGCAGCAGGACAGCCAGGGCTTCCACGCGCTGCCGCTCTTGCACGCCATCGGCCTGGGCTGCCGCGTCGAGCACGCCGGAGCTTTGATCTACGCGGACGGTCTCGACTTGAAGAAGCTCGATGCGGCGGTTCCGGTCGGAGTGACTTGCCGGCTGTGCGACCGCACCGACTGCGAGCAGCGCGCCTTCCCGTCGCTGCGCGCGCCGCTACACCTGGACGAGAACGTCCGGGGAGTCTCGCTCTACGCGCCCCCGAGGTCCCGCAGCAATGAGTGAGATCGTTGCGTTCTACGCGGGCACCGGCACGGACCATCGCGGCAGGCGTCTGGACGATCTGCTCGCCTTCGATCACGACGAGCTGGAGCAGCACCACGACTTCATCCAGTGGCTCTTTCCATTGACGGTCCCGAGCGGCGTGCTCAGCGAGGCACCGCTGGTCGACTCACGATGCCAGGCGGCATTTCGCGAGCGTCCCGAGCTGCGGGCCAACTTGCGCCGCGCCCTGGCCGTCATGCTCGACTTCTACGGACTGGCTTTGCTCGATGGCCGCATCGAGAAGTCGGCCAGCTTCGCGAGCCGCGCGGCGCAATGGCTGCGGCCGGGCAACCACAACTTCCTTCGCCTGACCCGCATCATGACTTCGCTCTCGCTGCTCGGGGAGCCGGCGCTGGCCGCCGCGCTGCAGTCCTGCCTGGAGCGCCTCTACGAGGAACAGCCGGAGCGCATCGGCCCGGTCACCATCCGCTACTGGCGCACCGCCACCTAGTCTTCCAGCCAGAGCCGCGCCAGGTCGATCTCGATCGCTTCAAACGGCTCCGCCCGGACTTTCAGGGCGCCCTGATAGGCGCCGGCCGAGAGCCAGCCGGCGGCATCGCGTCGATAGACCTCGAGCACCTTGTCGATGGGCTCGAG
>DATBAA010000631.1:0-17648 GCA_036271755.1 Myxococcales bacterium
GCCGACGTCGCAGAACGAGGTCGCGCGCGACGCCGCGACCGACCAGAAGCGCGACGAGCTGATTCAAGAGCTGCAGGCCATCATTCCCAAGATCCCCGAGGGTGACCGCAAGGCCGAGTTGGACTTCCAGCTGGCAGAGCTGTGGTGGGAAAAAGCGCGCTACGTGGCGCTGCAGGAAGTGAAGGACTACGACGACGCCTTCGCCGCCTGGAGCCAGTCGAAGAAGGGCGCGGAGCCCAAGGTGTCGACGGCCAAGAGCGACGGCTTTCGCCGCGAAGCCCTGAAGCTTTATCAGGTCATCCTCCACGATGATCCGCGCTACGACCGCCGCGACGAGGTGCTCTTCGTCGCCGCCTACAACCGCTACGAGATCGGCGAAAAGAAAGAAGCGGTCGCCAACTATACGGAGCTGATCCAGAAGCATCCGCAGAGCAAGTTCGTGCCCGACGCCTACGTCCAGTTGGGCGAGCACTACTTCGTCTCCAATGATTTGAAGAACGCGCGGGCGTCGTTC
The DNA here is from genome assembly GCA_036271755.1 of Myxococcales bacterium. Classification (GTDB taxonomy): domain Bacteria; phylum Myxococcota; class Myxococcia; order Myxococcales; family 40CM-4-68-19; genus 40CM-4-68-19. The sequence continues at coordinate 515 of DATBAA010000631.1, forward strand.
GAGAAGGCGGCCTCGTTCAAGCTGCCCAAGCTCTACGCCTTCGCTGTCTACAAGCTGGCGTGGTGCGACTACAACGCGGCCGACTACAACGCCGCCATCGACAAGTTCAAGCAGGTCATCTCCTATAGCGATTCGCAGGAGAGCTCCAAAGACCGCATTCAATTGAAGAACGAAGCGCTGAAAGACATTGTGCTGTCGTATGCGCGCATCGATTCGGTGGAGCCCGCCGAAGCGTATTTGAAAGAGAAGGGCGGCGATCGGTCCACCGACTATGTGAATAAATTGGCGGCGACCTACTACGAGACGGGCAAGCTGGAGCTGGCCATCCGCGTCTACAAGAAGCTCATCGCGGGGCAGCCGGCCAACGTGCGCGCGCCGGCCTGGCAAGAGAAGGTGATGACCGCCTACGACAAGCTGGGGCGGCGCGATCAGGTGGTGGTCGAGCTCAAGCGGCTGGTGTCGGACTTCGGGCCGAAGAGCCAGTGGGCGCATGCGAACGCCGGTCAAAAGGGCGCGCTGGCAGAGGCGAATGATCTGTCGGAGAGCGCGCTGCGCGAGTTGGTGCGCGACTATCACCAGGAAGCCATCAAGACCAAGAACGTCGCTACCTATAAACTGGCCCGCGACATCTATCGGCAATATCTGGAGACGTTCCCCGGCAGCGAGGCCGCTTATCAAGAGCGCTTCTTCTATGCCGAGATCCTCTACGCGCTGGAGCAGTGGGACGACGCGGCCGCGCAATACAGCCTCGTCGTCGAGGCCGATCCAAAGGGCAGCTACTCGCCGAAAGCCGCCTATGACGCCATCCTCGCGTTGGAGAAGAGCATCGCCATCGGCAAGGGCAAGCTGAAGAAGCGCGACCTGGCCGACGCCGCCAAGATCGACGAGCGCAAAGCAAAAGGCCAGGTCGATCAGCGCCGCGCCATCAAGGTGCAGGCGGTCACCAAGGAGATCGCGGAAGAGCCCATTCCCGACACCGAATCAAAGCTGATGGCGGCTTGCGACAAGTACGTGATGGTGGCCGGCGGATCGAAAGATGAAATCGTCATTCGCTATAAAGCCGCGTTGATCGCGTACGACCACAAGCACTTCATCGACGCGGCCAGGCGGTTTGGCGACATCATCGACCGCTTTCCCAACGACGCGTTCTCGCAGAAGGCGGCCAACCTCTCGCTCGATATCTTGAACACGAAAGAGGCCTGGCAGGAGGCGACCGATCTGACGACGCGCTTCCTGCAGAACAAAAAACTGACGCCGCCAGGGAGCTCGTTCGAGAAGGACGTGGCCAAGATCGGAGAGCGCGCGCGGTTCAACTACGTGATGCAGGTCTACGAGGTGCAAAAGGACTATCCGGCCGCGGCGGGCGGCTTCAAGGAGTTCGTCGCGCGCTATCCGGCCAGCGAGAACGCGCCCAAGGCGCTTTACAACGCGATGATCATCGCGGACAAAGCCGACCAACTGGACCTGGAGCTGGCTGCGGGAAAGCAGCTGCTGGCCGACTATCCGAAGGCCGACGTGGAGATCGTCAAGCTGGCCATTCCTTCGCTGGCTTCGGCGGCGGAGCGGTCGGCGCTCTATCCGCAGGCGATTGCTGATTACGAAGACGCGCAGAGCCGCTGGCCGCGCGAGGCCAAGGCCGCCGACTGGCTCTACAACGCCGCCATCTGGCGCGAAGCCCTGGGCGACGACGCGGGCGCGCTGGCGGACTGGCAGAAGTATTTGAAGCAGTATGGCGCCCGTCCAGACACGGCGAAGATCGCCTTTGCCGCGGGCTTGTGCATCGAGCGGCAGAAGGACGCGCGCAATACGGCGGAGTATTGGAGATCTTATGACCGCCAATATGGCGGCAGCGCCACCGCCGGGCAGCTGCTGCTGGCGCGCTACAAAGAGGCCATCGCGCTGCGCGAGGCGCGGCTGAGCGATGCCTCGGCGCTGGCCGACGTGACCCAGCGCTATGCGCGGCTGCCGGCGGACGACAAAGGCGCGCTGCCGCTCCTGGATGCGGCCGCGCACGCGCGGTTCTTGCAAGTCGAGAGCGCCTACAACGAGTTCATGGCCATTCATTTCCAATACACCCGGCAGGGCGATCTGGTGAGGGCGCTCAAGGTGAAGAACGCGCGCATGACCAGGCTGCTGGCGGCGTATGGAGAGGTCATCGCCATCGGTGCGCCGCGCTGGAGCGAAGCCGCGTTCGATCGCATCGGCGAGGCCTACCGCAACTTCAACAAAGGACTGCTCGACGCGCCCATGCCCAAGGGGCTCGATCCGGAGCAGCAGGAGCTCTATCGCAGCACGCTGGAGTCGCAGGCGCTGCCGTTCGAGGACAAAGCCGCCGAAGCGTTTGGCAAGGCGGTGGAGGTGTCGCAGAAGTCGGGGGCGTACAGCGATTGGGTGATCAAGGCGCAGGACTTTTTGCGCGAATACCAGGCCGATTCGTACGGCGAGATCCACAAGCCCGCCTTCGAAGGCCGCGCGCTGGCGCGCAGCATCGCTCCGGGGAACGACTAGATGCGCAAGCTCCTGGTCATCGCCGCGCTGGTGGCTTGCGCGCACGCCGAGCCTCCCAAGCCGCCGCCGGCGCAGGTCGCGGCGGTAAAGCCCGTCGAGCTGACGCAGGCGGAAGAGCTTCTGGCTGCGCAGAAGGCCATCGCGGCAAAGCAGTGGGACGAGGCGCAGGCGCATCTCGACAGGCTCGAGCCGAAGGATGCCAAAGCCTGGTTCGCGGCCGGCTGGGTAGCCGAGCAGCGCAAGGACGTGAAGGCCGCCAAGGCTGCCTATACGAAGGTTCTCGAGCTCGAACCGGGTCAGGCGAAAGCCTTGAACAACCTGGTGCTGCTCGTCGAGCCGGACGAAGCCGAGAAGCTGCTGCGGGCGGCGCTCAAAAACAGCCCGGACGATCCGCGGCTGCTCAATTCGCTGGCCTCGGTGCAGCGCGACGAGAAGAAGCTGGAGGCCGCGGCGGAGACGGTGCAGCGCGTGCTCTCGCGCCATCCGCAAGACGCAGATGCCTATCGCAACCTGGCGGCCGTCGAGTCCGACCGCGGGCACTTGCGGCTGGCGGAGTCGGCCCTGCAGAGCGCGCGCAAGCTGGACGCGAAGGATCCGGGCATCTCCAACAGCCTTGGCCTCCTGGCCATGCGGCGCGACGACGTGGCGGCCGCCAAGGCCAACTTCGAAGAGGCGGTGAAGCTGGACCCGGGCTTCGGCGCGGGCTGGGTCAACCTGGCTGCGCTGGCGCTGCGCTATCGCGACTACCCGGCGGCCGAGGCCAGCTCTGCGAAGGCTTTGGCCATCGACGGCAGCCGGTGGGAGACGCACCTGGCCCACGGCTGGGCCCTGGCCGGCCTGAAGAAGCCCAAGGAGGCCCGCGCCGAGTACGAGCAGGTGCTGGCGCTGCAGCCGGCGCAGGAGGACGCGCTCTACGGCCGGGCCCTGGCGCTGCGGGCCGAGGGCGACCTGCCCAACGCGCTGCAAGCCTTCAAGGAGTACGCGGCCAACGACAAAGCTACGCACCTGAAGGAGGCGCAGGGGCAGGTTGTACAGATCGAGCTTCGGCTGAAGAATCCGCCGCCACAGCTGAAAGCGGCGGTGAAGCCCGTGCAAGCGAAGGACCTCACCACGTTGCCGCAGGGAACCGACGTAGCACCGCCCGCGTCCGACCTGCCAACGGAGGAGGCCGCGCCGCCCGGGGAAGAGAAACCAGCGGTTGGTGCCGATGGAGGAGTTGAAAATGAGACTGGAAAAGCAGGCAGTCGTTAGGCCTGCAGCTTGGCGAATGAAGGGAGAAGCCCAAAAATGCTTTGCGTCATGACTGCCAACCTGATGCTCGCTCTCCTGGCCGCTGCGGCGGACCCGCCTGCGCCCAAGGTGGTGCAGGAGCCAGACAAGGTGATTGTCCGCAAGCGGACGGTCATCGACTTCAGCGACGTAACGGTGGAGGGAGAGCTGACGAAGCCTGAAGGCAGCTATCTCTTGAACCGGAACAAGACGCGTTTCCAGTCGCTCATCCGGCTGCGGGACAACTTCAACCCTGAGCTGCAAAAGTCCGCGGACAACCTCTAGACCATGGCCGAGATGAAGCTGGACGATCAGATCGAGCGCAGGAGCACCCGGCGCGGCACCATCGCCTCGTCGCTGGCGGATGCCTCCGCCGCGCAGCTGCTCATCGGCGCCGAGCTGGCGGCCGAAGAGAAGCCGCGGCCGGGCGATCGCGTGCTGCTCGTCGGCATCGTCTGGGGCGGCTCGACGCTGGTGGAGCTGGAGCAGGTGGCCACCGGCACCGATCTCCCCGCCGAGCGGCTCTTCGATCTGCCCGCGTCCGTCCTGCCGAAGAAGTTCAAGCTGGTGAAGCACGCCGGCAGCGCGCACGTCATCTCGCTGCCGGGGACCATGAGCGCCGAAGTCCACGGCTCTGGCCATCACGAGCCGTTCTCCAAGCGCGGCTGGGCCATCGAGGCGCCCTTCCGCGGCTTTGCCTACGAGATCGCCACCAACGACCGCGTGGTCGTCCGGCTGGGGCCGCAGCTGACGCTGGTCGCGCGCTACGTCCGCGAGACGCGGCCGAAGAAGAAAGGCCTCTTCAAGACGCTCGATCTGCCCTTCGCGACGGTGGTGCTGCTCGCGCTCATCGGCATCGGCGTCTTCTTCCGGCTGATGAGCACCACGGTGGTGCGGCCGCTCACCTACAAAGCCGAGCTGGAAGCAGACCCAGAGCGCTACGCCCGCTACGTCGTGAAGCCTTCCGAGCCCGTGCCGCCGCCTCCCAGCGCGGCGCCGAAGGTCAAAGAGCTCGCCGGATTGGAAGAGGGCGAGAAGGCCAAAGGCGACGAAGGCAAGCTGGGCGAGAAGGAGGCCAAGAAGCCCGAGGCCGCGCCCTCGAAGCCCGGCACGAAGGTCGTCGACCCCAACAAGAAAGAGAAGGATCTGGCCAAGGTGCGCAGCCTCGGCCTCGTCGCGGCCTTGAGCAAGATGGGCGTGGGCAGCGGCGACGCCGCCTCGGCGGTGCTCGGTCCGGGCGGCCTGGGCACCGGCATCAACAACTCGCTGGGCGGCCGCACGGCGGCGGCCGGGCAGGGCGATCAGTACGGCACCGGCGGCACCGGAACGCGCGGCACCGGCACGGGTGGCGGCGGCGCGGCCATGGGCATTGGCGGCTTGGGAACCAAAGGCTCGGGTCCTGGCCGCGGCGGCTACGGCAACGTCGACCTGGGCGGCAAGGGCAAGGAAGAGACCATCTTCGTGCCCGGCAAGACCATCATCGAAGGCGGGCTCTCGCGCGACGTCATCAACAAGGTCATGCTGAAGCACTACGGGGAAATTCAATACTGCTTCAATAAAGAGCTCAACAAGAACCCCGACCTGTACGGCAAGGTGTCGGTGCTCTTCGTCATCGAGGCGGAAGGCGCGGTCGGCGATGCCCTGGTGCAGCAGACCACCATGGGCAACGAGCCGGTGGAGAGCTGCATCGTGAACCACATCAAGCGGTGGATCTTCCCCGTTGCTCACGGTACGACGCAGGTGACGTACCCCTACGTCTTCAAGAGCCCGAACCAGTAGGAGCCGCGTTGCGCCTCTTTGCTCTTCTCTTCCTGGTCGCGGCCGCCGCACGGGCGCAGGCGCCGCTGCCCGCCAATCCGGTGCCGGCCACGGGCCTGGACGAGCCACCGCGGCGCGGGACGTTCATCGAATCGTCGCTTGGCGTCTTCACCGTCTTCGGCGGCAGCGCGGCCGTCTCCAACGCGCAGCCGTACTTGAGCTTCGCCTTCGGCCGCGAGCTGGGCGGCCAGGCCACCATCTTTGCCGAGCTGGGCATCGGCGGCGCCAGCGGCTCCTGCTTCCAGGTGGCCAGCGACGGCACCTGCACCGGGGCAGACTCCTTTGGCGTGGTCTTCGTCGAAGCGGGCGGCTCGTACGGCGCGGTGCTGGCGCAGCGCACGCTGCTCTCGTTCAAGCTGGTGGCGGGTCTGACCGATCTCACGCCCAGCCCCACCCAGAACGGCACCAGCGTGCCGGGCGCGCTCCTGGGCTTTCACTTCGGCGGCGGCGTCTCGCTCGACTACGACACGCATCTGGACCACTTCGCGGTCGGCGCCGACGTGATGGTCCGCTACAGCATCGCCTCCTATACGCCCGCTGCCGGACAGAACAGCCAGACGCTGGGGCTGGTCTCGCTCGCGGTGATGCCGCGGATCAGGTACGTGTTCTGAAGTGTCCTACGCAACTCTGACTGCGCGCTTGCCGGCCTGGACGCGCGTGCTCGATGCCGAGGCGTACGAGGCCTTCATGGCCATCGTCCGCGATGCGCTGCAGTCCTTCGGCGAGGCGTTCGATCTGCAAGACGATCACGTCCGCTTCAAGCGCTGGGAGCTGCCGCTCTTGCCGCTGGCGCAGGAGTGCGCGCCGAGCCCGCGTGAGCTGTGGCCTTCGCGGGTCAGGGCTCTCTTGGAGCAGCGCGGGGCCGAGGAGAAGCTGGGCCGCGAGCTCGATGCGGTGCGCGGAGACTTTTCCAAAGCGCGCACCATCCTCAAGCTGCGGGTGCAGAACAAGCTGTCTGCCAACGCTATCGCAGCGCCCATCGCCGCGGGGCTGCACGCCGTGCTGGTGCTCGATCTGCCCAGCTTCGTCACGCCCGTGCGGCCCGCCGATCTTGCCTCGTGGGAGCGGCCCGCGGCAGAGCTGGTGGCGCTGGCGCTGGAGAACGTGAAAGCGCAGGAGCACGTGGAGCTGAAGCCGCTGGAGGTTGCCGGGGCGCGCATCTTCGCTGTGTCGGGCACTTCGTTCTTCGTTGCCACGCTCGGCCTCGCCGCGGAGGATTTGCTGGGCGCGCCCAGCCGGTTCGGGGCGCTGGTGGCCATGCCCAGCTCGCACATTCTCTTGTGCCACTCGATAGCGTCGAAGAGCAGCCTGAAGGCGCTGGACGCCATGGCCACCGTGGCGCTGCAGGCCTTCGAGAGCGGGCCGCAGCCCTTGTCGCCCGACCTGCTCTGGAAAGTCGGCGACAAGTTCATTGCGCTGCCGGTGCGGCGCGAGAATGGAGAGATCAAATGCGACCTGCCGCGCGAGTTCGACGAGCAAGTTGTCTCGCAGCTCTCTTAGTCGCCTGCGTCCACGGGCAAGCGCCGGCGGGCCGCGACGCCGAGCAGCGCGTGGCAATTGTCGCCGAGCTGGATGACTTCAACGACGCGGCCGCCAAGGCCGACGAGGCGCGCTACTTCGCGCACTTCGCGGCCGACGGGGTCTTCGTCGGCACCGACGCGACCGAGCGCTGGGACAAGGCCTCCTTCCAGGCCTACGCGCATCCGCACTTCGCCAAGGGCAAGGCGTGGAGCTTCAAGGGCGTCAACCGGCGCGTGGTGGTGCGCGGAGATCTGGCCTGGTTCGAGGAGGATCTCGAGACGGCCAACCTGGGCCCCGCGCGCGGCAGCGGCGTGCTCGTCTGGAGCGGCGGCCGCTGGCTGCTCGAGCAATACGTGCTCTCGTCCACCATTCCCAACGACAAGTTCGCCGCCGTCAAAGCAGTGCTCGCCAAATGAGAACCTTCGGGCGATAGCAAGCATCGGAGCTTTTCCGCCACCCTGGCGGTCGGGAGTCACTGCATGGCTAAGGTCTGGTTCATCACGGGGACGTCGAAGGGCTTCGGGCGCATCTGGGCGGAGGCGGCGCTCCAGCGCGGCGACAAGGTCGTCGCGACTGCACGCAAGGTCGAGGTGCTGAAGGACCTGTCCGACAAGTACGGGTCCAATGTCCTGACGCTGGCGCTCGACGTCACCGACGAGCCGGCCGTTTCGAAGGCCGTCAAGCAGGCGCACCAGCACTTCGGCCGCCTCGACGTCATCGTCAACAACGCCGGCTACGGACTCTTCGGCACCATCGAGGAGATCACGCCCCAGCAGGCGCGCGACCAGATGGAGGCCAACTTCTTCGGCGCGCTCTGGGTGACCAAGGCCGCGCTGCCCATCCTGCGCGAGCAGAAGTCCGGACACGTCATCCAGGTCTCGTCGATCGCGGGCGTGATGGCCTTCCCGACGCTGGGCATCTACCACGCCTCGAAGTGGGCGCTGGAGGCCTTCAGCCAGTCGCTGGCCGCGGAAGAGAAAGAGTTCGGCATCAAGGTCACCATCGTCGAGCCGACGGGCTACTCGACCGACTGGAATGGCGCCTCGTCGGTGCAGGCGGACAAGCTGCCCATCTACGAAACTCTGCGGAAGAACCTGGCCGACTACTTCGGCCCCATCCGCAAGAACCCGCGCGGCGACCCGAACGCCACCGGCGAAGCCATCTTGAAGGTCGTCGACGCAGCCAACCCGCCGCTGCGCATCTTCTTCGGCAAGGGCCCGCTGGAGATCATGAAGGGCGAATACAAGAAGCGCCTCGACACCTGGGAAGAGTGGGACGCCGTCTCGCAGGCAGCCCACGGCAACCCGCCTAAATAAGCATCAGTCGAAGACGACGGTCTTGCGGCCGTAGACGAGGATGCGGCTCTCCACGTGCCAGCGGACGGCGCGGGAGAGCACCTCCTTCTCCAATTCGCGGCCCTTCTGCAGCAGGTCCGCGAGCTGATCGCGGTGTGAGATGCGCGCGGTCACCTGGTCGATGATCGGGCCCTGGTCGAGCTCTTCGGTGACGTAGTGGCTGGTGGCGCCGATGAGCTTCACGCCGCGTTCGAACGCCTGGTGATACGGCTTCGCACCGATGAAGGCCGGCAGGAACGAGTGGTGCACGTTGATGATCTTCTGCGCATAGCGCTGGACGAAGCGCGGCGAGAGGATCTGCATGTAGCGCGCGAGCACCACCAGGTCGATGCGCTCCTGCTCCAGCAGCGCTAGCTGAGCTTCTTCGGCAGCCGCCTTCCCGCCGGGCGCGACCGGAATATGGTGGAAGGGCACGCCGTAGAACGCCGCCAGCGGCTCTCCCTGGCGGTGGTTGCCGCTCACCAGCGCCACGTCCGCCCGCAGCTCTCCGCACTTCGCGCGATAGAGCAGGTCGGCGAGGCAATGATCGTACTGCGACACCAAGATGGCGATGCGCGGCCGCGAGGTGGACCGCGTCACCCGCCAGCGCATCTCGAACGGCGCCGCGATGACCTGGAACGCCGGCGGAAAGTCGGCCAGCGAGAGATCGAAGCCTTCCAGCTCCCACTCGACGCGCATGAAGAAGAGCCGCTGCTCCGCGTCCTGGTGCTGATCCGCGTGGGTGATGTTGGCGCCGTGCTCGAAGAGAAACTCGGAGACGGCGGCCACGATGCCGCGCCGATCGGGACAGTCGATGAGCAGCGTCGCTGTGTCGGTCATGCCAGGAAGCTACTTCTCCTTGCCCCGCATGGCCCGCAGCATCTGCTTCAGGTTGTCGCGGTCGTAGTCGGTGCCCCAGGAGAACTCGCCGCCGTTGCGCAGCCACTCGCCGCCGTCGATGGTCAAGCAATCGCCCGTCACGTAGCCGGCGCCGGGAGACATCAGATACGTAGCGGCGTCGGCGATCTCGTCTGGCGTGCCGAAGCGCTTGAGCGGCACGCGATTCTTCGCCATCTCTTCCAATTCAGGATCGGGCAGCAGGCGCGAGAAGGCGCCGTCCGTCGGCACCGGCCCAGGCGCGATGGCGTTGACGCGAACCTTGTAGTGCGCCCACTCGACGGCCAGCGATCGGGTGAGCGCGAGCACGCCGGCCTTGGCGCAGGCCGACGGCAGCACGAACGCCGAACCGGTCCAGGCGTAGGTGGTGACGATGCTCAAGATGGCGCCGCCCTTGCCGCCCTCGATCATCCGCTTGCCGAAGGCGCTGGTGCAGTGGAAGGTGCCGTTCAAGACGATGTCCACCACGGCCTTGAAGGCGTTGGCGCTCAAGTCTTCGGCCGCCGCCAGGAAGTTGCCGGCCGCGTTGTTGACCAGGCCGTCGACGCGATCGAGGCTCGCCGCGATCTGCTGCACCGCCGCGTAGTCGCGAATGTCGCAAGGATGCGCCGTCGCCTTGCCGCCGGCGGCGATGATGGAGCCCGCCACCTCGTCGAGCTTCTCCTTGCGGCGGCCCAGCAGCGCCACCTCCGCGCCCAAGCCGGCGAAGCGCCTGGCCATGGCCGCGCCCAGGCCCGTGCCGCCGCCAGTGACCACGATCCGTTGATCCTTCAGCAGCCCCGCTTGGAACATCGCGCGCCTCCGGTTAGAAGGAGCGCACCATGCAGGCTCGCAAGCATTCGATCAAGGCCACTTTGTGATCCTCGCTCTTCTGCTGGCGCTGTCGCCCGCCCCGAAAGCCCAAGGCAAGCTGGTGGTGCTGGTCGTCGTCGATCAGCTTCGCTACCAGGACGTGCTGTGGCTTTCGCCGCAGTTCGGGCCGCACGGCTTCGCCGGGTTGGGAGAGCCGCGCCAGCTGCGCTACGAGACGGTGGTCACCGAGACCGCCGCCGATCATGCGACGCTCGGCACCGGCGCCTACGCCGACCTGAACGGCATCATCGGCAACCGCTTCTGGATCAACGGCGCTCCGCACGACGCGGTAGAGGACGCCAGCTGTCCTATCTGGGGCGCGCCGCAGCTGGGCAAGAGCGCCGGCGCGCTGAAGGTCCCCACCGCCGGCGACGCCTTCAAGCTCGGCACCAACGGCGCGGGCAGGGTGATCTCCATCGCCATCAAGGACCGCACCGCGCTCTTCTTGGGCGGACCGTCGGCCGATCTGGCGCTCTGGTGGGAGTTCGAGACGGGCGAGTTCGCCTCCACCTCCTGCTACGCCAAAGAAGCTCCGGCGTGGCTTCCCAAACACCCAGCCGAGGCTTTCAAAGACTGGGTATGGAAACCTATGCACGAGTCCGCATTGGCGAGCCTCGTTCCCGAGGAGCGCGCCGAAGCGGCCATTCCTCATTATGATTTTGGCCCGGCCTTTCCGCACCCGGTGGGGCAGGGCAAGCTCGACAAGCGGCTCTATCTCGCCATTCGCAACTCACCGGCGGGTACCACGCTCGCGCTACAAGCCGCCCGCGCCGCGGTCGATGGCTTGAACCTTGGCTCCAACGGCTCGGTCGATTATCTGGCGCTCGGGCTCTCGGCGGTCGATGGTGTCGGCCACATGTACGGCACGCACGCGAGAGAACGAGTGGACACCATCTTGAGGATGCACGAGGAGCTGGGCGCTTTTCTCGACCGCCTGCGCGCCCGGCTTGGGCCGCGGCTGTCGGTGGTGCTCACTTCGGATCACGGCCTCACCCCGATGGCCGCCGATCAGAAGCGGCTGCGCGTCACCCAGGGCGGCGCGGTGGACCTCGATCAGCTCATCGTCCGGCTCGATCAGGCGCTCTCGGACGAGCTGGGCCCGCGCAAGTGGGTGGAGAGCATCGACGGCTCCGCGCTCTCGCTCAAGGCGCCGTTTCCCGCGCGTGCGGTGGAGCTCGCTGCGGACGCCTTGCGGCGCGAGCCGGGCATCTGGAAGGCCATTCCCACCGCGCAGATGGACGGCGCGGACGCCGACGCGAAACATTCGGTCTTCCCCGGCCGTAGTGGGCAGGTGCTCATCGTCATGCGGCCGCTCTGGACCTTGAAGAAGCCCACCGACGGCGCCGATCACGGCTCTCCCTGGAACGACGACGCGCTGGTGCCGCTCTTCCAGCAGGCGCCCGGCTACCGCTTCCGCAACGAGCCGCGCTTTCGCGCCACGCAGGTCGCGCCCACCATCTCGCTCCTGCTCGGGACGGCGCCGCCTTCGGCCGCGCTCGACATTCCTGCCCTGGAGCGACAGTAAGAATGGAACAGCGGCGCGATTCGCCGACGCCGACGTACGCGAAGGAGCTGGCGGCTGCGCAGCAGTCGTCCATCCGCGTGGGCTGTCTGGTGGCCGCCTCGCTGCTGGTGGCCTTCTTCCTGCTCGACAAGCACTATGCGCCGCAGCTCTGGGTGCCGCTGCTGGGCGTGCGCGCCACGGCCGCCGTGCTGCTGGGCATCTGCTCGCTCGTCGCCCTGCGCACCCCGCCCATGGCGCTCGCCACCATCGCGGTCGCCATCACGGCCGGCACCATCGAGGTCTGCATCCTGCGCATCGGGCCGGGGACTCCCTACCTGTACGCCATGATGCTGGTGCAGGCGGGCCTCACCGTGCTCTTGCCGCTGCGTCCCGTGCAGGCGCTCTGGCTCAACTCGGTGACGCTGGCCATCACGGTGCTGCCGCTGATCTCGCAGCTTCAACCGGGAATGATTCCCGCCACCAGCTTCCTCGCGGCCATGGCCTTCGTCTGCGTCTGCGGCGCCCTGATTCAAGATCGCCTGCGCCGCCGCGAGCACCAGGCCCGGGCAGAGTTCGCGCGACACTTCGGGCTCGTCAACCTGGGCGCGCTGGCAGGCGGCCTCGCGCACGAGCTGGGAAACCCGCTCAGCTCGATGGGCCTGCAGATCGAGATGCTGGAGAAGGATCCGGGCCTCGTCCAGAGCCGCATCGCCATGCTGCGCCGTCAGACCGAGCGGATGAAGAACATCCTCGAGGCCATGCGCAACGGCGCCAAGATCGGCAGCGGCGAGCAGCGGCTGGTGGACCTCACGCGCGAGGCGGACCTGGCCTTCACGCTGCTGGAGTCGAAGCTGCGCGGCCGCGCCTCTCTGGTGCGCGCCTATGCGGACGTTCCGCCGGTGATGGCGCAGCCGACGCTGCTCGGGCAGGTGCTGGTGAACCTCTTGACCAACGCCGCCGACGCGGTGGCCGGCCGGCCCGAGTCGCGCATCGCGCTGCGGGTGCGCAAGCAGGGCGACGAGGCCTGGATCGAAGTCGAGGACGACGGCCCGGGCATTCCCGAGGAGAACGCCGCCAAGATCTTCGAGCCCTTCTTCAGCACCAAGGGCGATCAGGGCAACGGCCTGGGGCTCTGGATCTCGTCGGAGATCGCGCGCATGCACGGCGGCTCGCTGACGCTGCACAAAGGCGTCGCGGGTGGAGCGCTCTTCCGGCTGACGCTGCCCATTCCCCCAGGTTCGAAAGGAAAGGCATGACCCGCGACGAGGCCTGGGCGAAGCTGTGCGAGTGGACGGAGACGGCGTCCTTGCGCAGCCACGCGCGGACGGTGGAGACGGCCATGCGGGCGGCAGCGCTGCGCTACGGCCGCGGCGACGAAGATGTGGAGGTCTACGGCATCGCCGGCATGCTGCACGACGCGGACTACGAGAAGTGGCCCGCCGAGCACCCCAAGCGCATCGTCGAATGGCTCTCGCAGCAAGGCGAGCCGGCCATTGCCCATGCGATCTCGGCGCACTACACGAAGTGGAACGTCCCTTATGAAACGCAATTAGATCGAGCTTTGATCGCTTGCGACGAGCTGGCGGGCTTCATCGTCGCCTGCTGCAAGATCCGCCCAGACGGCATTCGCAGCCTGACGCCGGAGAAGGTGGTGAAGCGGCTCAAGGAGAAGAAGTTCGCCGCCACCGTCGAGCGCGACGAGGTCTACAAAAGCTGCGAGCTCCTGGGCGTCGAGCTGGCGGCCCACATCCAGTTCCTCATCGACGCTTTGACGCCGCACGCCGCCGAGCTGGCCATCGCCGGCGCGTTGACCAACTGACAGAGAAAGTTGGCTAAGCAATAAAGGGTGGGCTTGCCCGTCCGCCGCGCCGTTGCCACATCGCTCCCACAGCACGCGCGAGGGGAACGTTGATGGAAGTCGGCTTCGATGCGGTGGGCAATGCAACCATCATCCTGTACGACAACGGACCGGTGCTGGCGACCGACCCATGGATCACCGGGGCGGCGTACTTCGGCAGCTGGGGCCTTGCCCACGAGATTCCGGCCGAGCAGATCGAAGCGGTCAAGCAGTGCAAGTACGTCTGGATCTCGCACGGCCATCCCGATCACCTGAGCGGCGATTCGCTGGCCATGCTCCGCGACAAGACGCTGCTCTTGCCCGACCACCGCGGCTCGCGCGTCTTCGACGATCTCAAGGCGCAGGGCTTCAAGGTGCAGCTGATGAAGGACCGCACCTGGCTCGAGCTGACGCCGCGCGTGAAGGTCATGTGCATCCCCGACTACAACCAGGACGCGATTCTTTTGGCGGACGTGAACGGCCGGCTGGTCGTGAACATGAATGACGCCGGCGACCGCGGAACGGGCGGCCTGATCAAGAAGATCATCAGTCAGTATTCGCGCTCGTTCTTGCTCACGCTGGTGGGCCGCGGCGCGGACATGATGAACTTCTTCGACGAGAGCGGGAAGCGGTTGCCGCCCGAGGCGAAGACGCCGTTGGGCGCCACGCTCTCTTCCCGCGCCGCCTACTGGCGCACGACCCACGCTATTCCCTTCAGCGCCATGCACCGCTTCGCGCGGACCGACAGCGCCTGGGCCGAGCCGCACGCATCCCAGGTCGAGGAGTATCCGATCGGCTTCGATCACCGCGTCGCCGAGCTCCTGCCCGGCTACGTCCGCTACGACTGCCTCACCGACAACGTCACGCCGCTGAACCCCGCGCGCTCGAAGCCCGACCTGCACGACCCGAAAGAGTTTGGCGACGACTGGTCGCAGCGGCTGGAGAAGGACGAGAAGCAGAAGCTCAAGGAGTACTTCTTGCGCTTCGAGCAGCTTCCCAAGCAGGGCATCGACTTCTTGCGCTTCATCGTCGGCGGCGAAGAGACGATGATCGACCTTGGCTCGGGGAGCTCGAAGAAGGGGCTCACCTTCGAGGCGCCGCACGGCTCGTTGATGACCACGCTCAACTACGAGATCTTCGACGACCTGCTCATCGGCAACTTCATGAAGGTGACCCTGCACGGCGAGTGGGGCCCCGGCCGCCTCTATCCGGACTTCAGCCCCTGGGTGGCGAAGTACGGCGACAACGGCCGCGCGCGCACCATGCAGGAGCTGAAGGAGTACGCGGCGTCTTACAAAGAGCGCGCTCCGCTCGACTATTACCGGCACAAATTCGAGACGCAGTTCCTCATGCCCTTCCAGGAAAAGACCTCGTCGGTGCTGCGCTCGCGCCTGGGCGCCAACTCCCAGTACTTCCGGATGGCGAAAGACGCGTACTGGGGCGCCCGCAAGCGCTTCTTCTAGTCGCGCTCGGCGGAGGCGAGTTAGCGACTGCGCTTCTAGATGAAGCATGCTTAGACGGGCGGCGAAGCGTTCGCGGGTGGTTACGCCAGGCTGCTCAAACCGGAGCTGGAGCAGATCGACGGCTTCGTCGACAACATCCGTTATCGCAGCCTCACGCGGGAAGGCTGGCTGCTGTCGCTCTCGGGCTGGCGCGACGAGAAGGCGCTGGTGCGCTGGCGGACGCAGGCGAAGCACCACGGCGTGCAGGAGAAAGGCCGCTTCGAGGTCTTCCTCGATTACCATCTGCGCGTCGGCCAACTGACCAAAGACACCCAACCGCCGCACGCGCTGCGTGAGCAGCGGCTGGACGAGGCCGAGGCGGGGCAAGGGACGACGGTCACGCTGATCGACACCAGGCGCGACCCCGCCGCAGTCAAAGCAGCCAGGCCTGAGGAGCTGGCAAAGAGCCTGGGTCTCGCTCCGGACGCCGTCGGCTTGATCGGCTGGGATCTCTTCGACGCTGTGCTCGCGCCGGGCGAGGTGATCCTGCTGCTCTCCTGGCGCGACCACGCCGCCGCGGAGGCCTTTGAAAGGCAGACATTGCTCGAGGGCGGGTGTGGCTCACGCACGGATCGGTTTGATCTCTACTTGCCGTGATTTGGCAAATGAGCGCCAAAAGCCAGGCCAGCGGTCGCTGTGCACGATAGAGCGGAGCGCGAGAACTGATTCGATACCGTGCTTGCTCCACTTTTGGCCGGAGCGTTTGGTGCGCGTCGTGATGAGGGATTTGCAGGCGCCTTCGGTGACGCCGCTTCCTTGCGGGATCCCCAGTTTGCGGAGCGTGGCGTAGCGCAATCGAGGGGAGTTGATCAGCAGATAAGTCGCGTGTTGCGCTGCTGCACGGCGGGCCGTTTCAGGAAGGCGCCGTCGCAGCTCCTCAATCTCGGCGTTGATCCGGTGGATCGCTCCGTTGCGCTTGTTCAAGAGTTCCTTCCATCGGTCGAGGGTCCTCGTCTTGATAGGGTCGGAGATCTTCAGCGCATCTAGCGCGCCCGAGAGGTGCTGGGTCGCGTGGTACCGATCGATGCGCTCCACGCGGCGCCGCCGTTTGATGCCCATCCGGTCGAGCAGCTCCCACATCAGGCCCCAGAGCTCAGGCGCGCCGTCCTGCACCACGGCGATGCGCAGTTGTGGCTTCTGCTTGAGCGCGTGCTGCAAGTCAGCTTCCACACGCGAGAGGATTTGATGTGGCCCTTCATGAGCCGGCGCCGCATACCGCCGCGTCTGTAGCGCCTCCGTTTCCCGGTCGGTGATGCAGACGGTGGCGACATATGCCATCCGGTATTTCACTTCGAATTTATCGGTACCTCCGCTCGGCTCGAGCATCGGCACCGTCGTACGGTCGAGGCCCATCGTCAGCGCGCGCGCCCCTTTGGGGAGTCGCTCGCAGCGTCGTAGCCGCGGCTCGATCCTACAGACCGCCGCCTTCGCTTGGGTGCCAATCTCCACCGCCATTCGCTCGATGGTACTGCGCGACGGCGGCACTCTCGCTGCTGCTCGCAGATCCTCCTCCAACGCTCGCGAGGTTCGGTCCGCGTAGCCTCTTCCCACCGCGGACGCCAGCGCTGGTGTCGCTCGCTCGACCATCCCGCTCTCCATCTCCAGCGGCACGCACGTTGGTCCGTTTCGGACGCCGACTTCGCGATAGGTAAACCGCGTCACCGAGACCGCTCCGCACAGCGAGTGATAGGCCACGAGCCCAGGCTGATGCCGTCGAAACGCCGCCCCTTCGATCAGAACCTCTTCGCCAAGCTGGTCTGCTCTCTCCTGCAACTCGGCTTCCAACAACCGGCGCACCGCCTCGTTCGACAATCGCAATGCCTCGTTCTCGTACTTCTCGAACGATTCACCGCATCTCTTTCGCGTCCGCATGGCTCGCCTCAACACCGCCACCAACTCGTGCATCGCGAAATCGACCACCACCCGATTGTCGGCTGATCGTCCCTCTGGCAGATTCTCCATCGCGGGAAGCTCCTCGGCCTTTGGCGAGGCCGTTTGGTTTGCTCATCGAAATGGAGCTTCCCGTTCTCAACTTTCCCTTGCAAGCCTCCTCGCGTTTTCAGCTTCAGCGCTCCGGCGGTGATCCACACCC
>DATBAA010000632.1:0-2190 GCA_036271755.1 Myxococcales bacterium
GCGGGCTTTGCCTTGGCGACGGCTTCCTTGACCGGCGGCGGCGGCGCGGCTTTTCCGGGCCTCAACGTCAGATACATTTCGTAATTGCCCGGATAGCGCGTGGCCTTGCCGTCCTCGAACGATAAGATCGAGGTCGCGACCTTATCCAAGAAGTAGCGGTCGTGAGTCACCAACAAAACGCTGCCGCCGAAGTCGAGCAGCAGCTGCTCCAAGACGTTCAAGGTCACCAGATCCAGATCGTTGGTGGGCTCGTCCAACACCAGGAGATTCGCGCCCTGCAAGAAGAGCTTCGCCAGCAGCAGGCGATTGCGCTCACCGCCGCTCAGCGCCTTCACCTGCATCTTCTGCATCGGCACGGGGAAGAGCAGATCGTCGAGGTATTCGCGCAGCAGCATGCGGCGGCCGGCGGGCTCGACGTAGTCCTCGCTCATGCGGACGTCGCCGCGGATCTTCTCGCCCAGCGCGGCCTCGTACACCGTCCAGTCGTTCTCGAGCTGCGCGCGCTGCTGGTCGTAATAGGCAATCTTGGTGTTTTTGCCTTGGATGACCTGGCCTTCATCGGGCTGCAGCTCTCCCAGCAGCACGCGCAGGAAGGTGGTCTTGCCGGCGCCGTTCTTGCCGACGATGCCGATGCGCTCTCCGCGCTGCAAAATGAGGCTGACGTCTTGGATGACCTTGCGGCCTTCGAACGACTTGCCGACCTTCTGCGCTTCCAACACCATGTGGCCCAGGCGCGGCGTCGAGGCCACCTTCAAGCCCGCCTGCTTGGGAACCGCCAGACCCTTCTCCTGCATCAGCTTCTGCGCCCGCTCGATGCGCGCCTTGCTCTTGGTGCGCCGCGCTTCCACGCCCTGTCGAAGCCAGGCCACCTCCTGCTTGATCCAGCGGTCGCGCTTGTGCTGCTGCATCTTCGCTTCTTCCATGTCGATCTGCTTCTGCTGCAGATAGGCCTGATAATTTCCTGGATAAGATTTCAGGCTCTCACCGGGCTCGATCTCGACGATGCGATCGACCAGGTCGTCGAGGAAGTAGCGGTCGTGGGTGACGAGCACCAGCGAGCACGACAAACCGTCCAAGGCCTCTTCCAGCCAATCGACGGTGGCGGCATCGAGGTGGTTGGTGGGCTCGTCGAGGAGCAGCATGTCGGGGCGGGACAGCAGTGCCCGCGCCACCGCCACGCGCTTGCGCGTTCCACCGGACAGCTCGTCGAGCGGCCGGTCCCAGTCCTTCACGCCCAGCTGGTCGAGCAGGGTGCGGGCCTCGTGGGACGTGTCCCAGCCGCCCAGCTGCTCGATGCGCTCCGACAGCGCGGAGAGCTTGGACAAGCTCTTGTCGTCGGTGAGATTGTGCGAGAGCTGCGAGTGCTCTTCCAGCGCGGCTTTCAGCGCCAGATTCGCCACCGCCAGCTCGCCCTCGACCGTGGCGCCCGGCGCGAACTCCGGCTCCTGCGGCAGGTACGTCACGCTGGCGCCGCGCTTGAGCTGCAGCTCACCCCGGTCGGGCGCTGCCTTGCCGGCGAGGATCTTGAGCAGCGACGACTTGCCGGAGCCGTTGACGCCGATGAGCCCGACGCGCTCGCCCTCCTCGACGACCAGCTCCAGGTCGGAAAAGACGGTGCGGCTGCCGAACGAAAGTGAGATGCCTGCTGCGCGAAGCAAAGTCATGCGGCGCGCTTCATAACACTAACGAAGCGGCGGGGCTGGCTCGTTGATTCACGGGACGCTGGGGGAGGGCGCACGCCCTGCCGGCTTCAGACAGGTGAACATCGCGCGCTGCTCTGTCTGGCGCGTCTCCCTCCTGCGCGATGTTCAAACTCGCCGAGCAGCGCGTACACCCTCCCCCGGCTCCTCGCGCGCGACGAGCCATCCCCACCGCTTGCGATCCGCGCAGACAACTCGACCTCCTCGTGTGAGGTGGTCTGCCTCGCCCGGCGCCGTCTAGCCTTGCAGGGATTCGATGGCGGCGCGGAGCTCGGGGGTGATGGCGGTCTTCTTTTGCTGTTGGTAGTCGAACATGACGATGACCGCGTCGCCGTCCGCCGCCACCGCCAGGTCGTGCTCCTTGCTGCGCAGCTCCATCTGCAGCTGGAACGAGGTGGTGCCCATCGAGCTCACCGCGGCCGAGACGACGACCGTGTCCGGGTACGTGAGCGGCAGCCGATAGTTGATGTTCTGCCGCGCCATGATGGGC
>DATBAA010000633.1:0-8173 GCA_036271755.1 Myxococcales bacterium
GTGGAGATAGAAGGCCCGGCCGGCCTGCTCTTCGCGCGCCACTGGGGCCTGATGGCGGCCGTCTTCGGCGGGCTGCTCATCTACGCCAGCTCGCATCCGCAGGTGCGCATGCCCATCGTCGCCGGCGCCATGATCGAGAAGGCCGGGCTGGTGGCGGCGATCGCCGCTGCCTGGACGAAACCGTACGCCGCGGGCATGCGGCTGGCGGCCATCTTCGACGCCGCCTGCACGGTCATCTTCGCCGCCTGGCTCTTTTCGTCGTAGGCTGCGACACACACTCAACCGGGAAGGTTTCAGATGATCGGCGAGACCTGCAGGCTCTGCGGCGGCGACGGACGCATCGGCAACGCGCTCGGACGAAGCACCGCCACTTGTCCCGGCTGCCACGGCTCGGGCCGCCGCGGCGACGTCTCGACGGCGTTCCACGACGTCACCAAGACCAAGCCTTCGCACCATGCCCGCCAGGTGGAGCAGCCCGCCAAAGGGCCGCGCGTGCCCGTCACTCCCGAGGGCGAGCAGCTGGCGGCAGAGGTCAACGTCTCCACCGTGCTGGCCACCGACGCCAAGGCGCGGCTCATCGCGGAGATCGTCAACCACGAGAGCACCCACGGCCGCTGCACGCAGACCTTCATCAAGAAGATCCGCAAGCAGGCGCGGCCGCATCCGGGACCCGCTTAGAGCGCCTCGAAAACGCAGCCGCGACCAAGGCCGGAGCACCTCCGTCCGAGATACTTTGGGCTCAAACAAAGTGAAGCTTTGTTGCGCGAGCTTAGCCCCTCCTTCCGCGGTGACGATCAGCTCCGCAAGGAGAATCCAATCATGGTGAATGGAGTCAGCGGATCGAGTGAGACCCAAGCCAGCTCGGCGCAAGGGAAGATGCAGAAGATGAAAGAGGACGTGCTCTCGGCGGTCGCCTCCGAGCTGGGCGAGAGCGAGTCCGATCTACAGAAAGGCCTCTCGGGCGGTCAGAGCCTGACGCAGCTGGCGGCGGCCAAGGGCATCTCGTCCGACGACTTGAAGAGCACCATCGCCGGCGTCGTGCAGAAGGACATGCCCAACGCCTCGCCCGACCAGGTCGCCAACGTCACGAACCGCATGATGCAGGGCGCGCACGGTCATCACCACGGCGGCCATCACATGCACACCGACGACAGCAGCACCACGAGCACCACCACGCCGGCCGTTCCGGACGGCAGCACCGTCAGCGTCGTCGCCTAGAGAACCACGGTGCCGCGCGGCGTCTCGAGCGTCGCGCTCACCTTCGGCCGCGGACCCGCGTGCACCGTGAAGCCCACCGCGGAGAGTGCCGCGTTCAGCGCCGCCGGCTCCGGATGTTCGAGGCGCAGCTCGAGAAGGCGGATCTCGCGCGGCAGCAGATCGGCCGGATGCGGTCCGCTGCCCCAGTCGATGAGGAACGGCATCACCCCGCCGGCCACGCGCACCATCGGATCGGTGAAGCGCCACGCCAGCAGCTGACCGTCGGGCCGCTGCCGGCTGCCGGAGACGATGGGCCCCAAGCCCGGCAGCTCGGCCAGGCTGTCCGAGCGCACCGCCCAGGCCACCAGCCGCGCGGAAGAAAGCTCGTCGATGAGAAACCAGCGCGGACCGGCCGGAGCAGCCTGCTCCGCGTCGGGCCCGACGATCTCCAGATAGCAGCGCGGCCCAAGGCCGATGAGCGCGTTGCGCGTGCCGCGCCCCGGGTGGCGGCCTCCCACGGCCGCGCGCACTCCCAGCCGCCCGGAGAGCTCCGCGACGGTCGCGTCCACGTCCGGCGTCGCATAGACCAGATGGTCGATCTCGTTCATCCGCGCCATTCAACCACAGCCGAAAAAGCGATTCTCAAGCGGACCGGGTTGTGCTTGATGTGACGCAATGCGTAGCCTCGCTTTCTGCTGCTGCTTCATCGCCTTCGGCGCCGGCGCCCAGGTGCTCAACGTCGGCGGCGGGCCCTCGACCGACTACGTCAACCTGCGCGCGCTGGTGCAGCCCGCGCTCGAGCAGTTCGACGTGCGCGGCATCATCCCCATTTCGCCCGGCTGGAGCGCGGCGCTGCACGGCGACGAAGTTCACTTCAGCGATCAGCTGCAGCTGGGCACCGCCGCGGTCCCGCGCAACCTCTGGGAGCTGGACGCGAGCTTGAGCTACAGCCGCCCGCTCAGCGAAGGACGCGGCCTCGCCTTCACGCTCGGCGTCGGCACCACCAGCGACAAGCCGTTTCACTCCATCGACGAGACGGCCATCAGCGCCACCGCGCTCTACTCCATGCCCGCGTCCGCCAACAGCCGCTGGCTCTTCGGCCTCAACTTCTCCAACAACCGGCCGGTGCTCAACTACATCCCCATCCCCGTCGTCGCCTGGCTCTTTCACTACGACACGCTGGAAGGCTCCGTCGGCTTTCCCTTCGCCAGCTTGCGCTGGAGGCCGGCCCCAGCCTGGGATGCGTCGGCGGCGATCATCGCCACCAACATCTCCGCCGAAGTTGGCTACCGTCCGGTGCAGCCGCTGCGGTTGTCGCTCGGCTACGCCTGGGCGCAGCAGCTCTGGGCGCTGGCCGACCGCGCCGACACCTCGACGCGGCTCTTCTACGACTCGATGAAGACCTTTGCCGGCGTCGAATTCCCCATCGCGCCCTGGCTGGTGATGCAGCTGAGCGGTGGCTACGTCTTCGAGGAGCGCGTCTTCGAAGGAAAGTCCGAGTTCGACAGGCCGGTGGAGACGGCCATTGCGCCCAATTGGTTTGCCTCGGCGACGCTCAAGATCCCGTTCCCTGTTGCAGAAGCCAGAGCAGCGCCTCCGGGCGCTCGGCAAACCCGCGCAGCCGGCCCCCCGTGAGCAGGTTCTGCGCGCGAAACGCGATCAGCCCCAGGCCGCTCAATCCATAGACCGCGACGGCGATCTCCCAGGGCTCGTCGTGTTTGGTCAGCTCGCGAAACGACCTCAAGACCGGCTCATTGAAGCGGATGCGGCTCACGTCCACCAGCGTCAGGTGCTCCTTGCGCTTCGGCAATGAGGCGACGAACGAGCGCGCCTCCTCGATGAGCCTGACCACGGTCTCCGGATCTTTCTGATTGGAGAAATCCATGAAGAGCACGCGGGACCCCTCATGCTGGATGAACTGCACGGACATGATCCCATTCTGCCCCGGCCCGGCCCGGGCGCAATTAAACAACGAGGGATTCAAATGCGCGGAGAATTTCTATGAAAGCGTTCTTTTCCAATACCGCTGAGTGGGCGCGCACCTCGCCTACGCCGGCGCCCGTGTCTTAACGAGCCAATTCGTAGAGATAGTCGACGAAGGAGCGGGCAGCGTCGTCGATGCCGCCCATTTTTGGATTGGTCGATTCGATCAAATAGTATTCGTCGGGCGCGTGCTGCCCCGAGCCGTGGCCCAGGCCGAAGTGGCCGGCGGGCAGGTTCAGCGGCGCGCTGGTGAAGACCCAGCCCGGATACGAGCCGAAGTTGCGCGGCGAGACGGTGGCGTCGATGCCATACGATTTGTAGGTCTTGATCTGCTTCTGGATCAGCTCGGAGTTGAGGTCCGTAGAAGTTGGATCGTAGCCGCCGCTCGGCACCACTTCGATGTCTCCGAAGCCGCGCTTCGCCAGGTGCGCCTTCAACGCGGCCAGGGCGCCGTCGTACGTCATGTCCGGCACCAGCCGCAGGTCGAGCTTGGCCGTGGCGCGATGAGGCAAGAGCGTCTTGCCGCCCGTCCCGGTATAGCCGCCGTTGATGCCCTCGATATTGACCGTCGGCTTCGAATAGAGGCTTGCCAGCGCCTCGCGCCAGCTGGCGTCGTGCGCCCAGCGCTCGACGCTGAGCTCTCTCTTGATGGTCGTCTCCAGGCTGTTCTTCGCCTCGGTGTCGATCATCTTTCGCTCTGCCGCCGAGAGCGGCCGCGCCTTGTCGGCGAAGCCGTCGATGGCCGGATCGCCGTCCGGGGTGATCAACGTGCTGAGCGCCTGCACGAGGTGGAAGATGGGGCTGTCCACCTCCGCGCGATAAGCCGAATGGACGTCGCGCGACGGACCGTGGCCCCACCGCTCGCCGCTGCAGATCAGCTCCACCTCCAGCAAACCCTTGGCGCCGAGCGTGACGCCGACGTCGCCGTCGATTCCTTGCGCGCCCGCCGGCATGAAGACGCCGATGGTCTTCGCCAGCGCCGCCGCCACCTCGGGCCTGCGGACGATCTGCGCGAAGTGCGGCGAGCCGATCTCCTCTTCGCCCTCGGCCACCAGCACCAGGTTGATGGGCAGCTTCCTTCCCGCGCCGCGGATGGCGTGCAGCGCGGCCAGGAACGCGGCCTCGGGCCCCTTCTGGTTGATGGCGCCGCGCCCGACCATCACCTTGCCGAAGCCGGGCTTCGCGACGATGCGCGCCTCGAGCGGCGGAGAGGTCCACTCCTTCGCGTCGAACTGCTTCACGTCGTACATGAAGTAGAGACCCACGGTCTTTGCCGCGCCCGCGTCGTAGGTGGCGAAGACGCCCGGCTTGCCGCTGGTGGGGATCTTCTCCGCGCGCTGGAAGCCCGCGTCCTTGAGCAGCTCGATCATCCGCTGCACGCCCTCTTCGGAGTTGAGGTTCTCCGCGGCGATGCTGGGCAGCGCGATCCATCTCTGCAATCGCTCCACCGCCTCGCCGTGGCGCTGCGTGATCTGCCGGTAGACGGGCTGCAGATCCGCGGCGACGAGCAAGGTCATTAAAGCTGCAAGCATGTGCCGGGTTGTATCACCTGCGAAAAAAAATTCGCAGTTTCGGAATAGGCCGCAACGCGAGGCCGTTTGGCGCCAAGGCGGCAGATCCTTTCTACCTGACGGTGTCGGTATCGAGCGCTCATTTCGATACCCCGCTGGCTAAGTGCAATTTCTTCTCGCTCCCGCCTGGCGAGTCACACCTGAGTGGAGTCCCATCCAATGAAGAAGAGAGCCATTGCCGTTGTAACTTCGGGGGCCGCGCTTTTATTCGCCTGCGGCCCCACAGCAGCACAGCCGCACGCAGAGTCTGCCTCACTTGTCTCCGCCAGCGCAGTCTCTGCCACAGCCATCGATTTCTCGGCCGGCTTCACTTCGGCGGGGCTTTCCTTGAACAAGGCCGCGCTCAGCGGCACCCGTTTGCGGCTCACCGACGGCGGCGGCGCCCAGGCGCGCAGCGCGTTCGTCTCGACGGCCATGAACGTGCAGGCTTTTACTTCCGATTTCACCTTTCAATTGACCAGCCCCAGCGCGGACGGCTTTGCCTTCGTCATTCAAAACAACCTTCCCACCGCGGTGGGTTCGGCGGGCAGCGGCCTCGGCTACCAGGGCATCGGCAAGAGCGTGGCGGTGAAGTTCGACCTCTACAACAGCGCCGGTGAGGGCACGAACTCGACCGGCCTCTACGTCAACGGCGCGGCGCCCACCATGCCCGCGACCGCGCTGACCGGCGTCGATCTGCACAGCGGCCACGTGCTCGCCGCGCACCTCGTCTATGCCGGAACCACGCTCTCGATGACGCTCACCGATCCGTCGACCGGCGCCACCTTCAGCAAGAGCTTCACCATCGACATTCCCGGAACGGTCGGCGCCACCTCTGCCTTCGTCGGCTTCAGCGGCGGCACCGGCGGCCTCACCGCCACGCAGGAGATCGTCACCTGGTCGTTCGGCCCCAGCAGCACCACCACTGCCCCGCCCGTCACCACGCCGCCCGTGACGACGCCGCCCGTGACCACTCCCGCGCCCGCCACCGGCAGCTGGGTCAACGTCACGCCGTCCGGCATGAACATGGACCCGAACTTCGGCTCTCCAAACAGCAACTTCGGCGTCGACTCCGTCGTGGTCGACCCCGTCCGCCCCAGCGACCTCTACGCCTCGGCCGACTACCAGGGCGTCTGGAAGTCCACCGACTACGGCCAGACCTGGAAGAAGGTCAGCACCGGCACCAACGGCACCTTCTTCGACAGCGGCCGTCCCTGGTTCTTGGGCATCGACTCCAACAAGAGCCGGAACCCCGCGACTGCCCCGGCCATCTGGACGGCCTCGGGATACGGCAAGCAGTTCGGCCTCTACAAGTCGACCGACGGCGGCGTGAACTGGGGACACACCAACTTCCCGGCCTTCACCGACGGCATTACCAATGGCCAGGATCCTAGCTCCATCGACGTCGACCCCTATGACGGCACGCACCTGGTCATGGGCTTCCACGGCACCACCGAGTTCGCCGAGTCGACCGACGGCGGCACCACCTGGAAGGTCATTCCCATGCCCGCGGGCGTGGGCACCTCCATGGCGGTCTTCTTCATCGACACCGGCGCCGCCGCGTCCACCCGCACCAATTGGCTGGCCGTCTCGCAGTGGGGCAACAACACGCAGGGCACCTGGCACACCTCGAACGGCGGCGCCGCCTGGGCGCGCGTCGGCACCTTCGAGCACTTCCACGGCTCCACCCAGGTGTTCAACGCCGGCAACAAGGTCGCTTACTTGAGCGCGACCGGCGGCGTCTACAAGACCACCGACGGCGGCGCCACCTGGACCAACATCAACGGCGGCAACGGCAACGGCGTCGTCGGCACGCCGTCGAACCTCTACACGTCGTTCGGCTGGTCCACCAACGGCACCTGGGACCCGCAGATGGCCACCGCTTCGCGCGGCAACGACGCGAAGTGGACCGCGGTCGCCACGCCCGCCGGCATGCTCAACGGCGACAAGCACGGCGCGGTCACCTTCGACGGCACGCACTACGTGCTCGTCACCTCCAACGGCAACGGCGGCATCTGGCGCTTCGTCGAAGGCGGCACCACCACGGTGACGCCCCCACCCGTCGTCACACCGCCGGCCATCACCATCTCGATCTCCCCGGCAACCGCCACTATCGCCGCCTCCGGCACCCAGCAGTTCTCCGCCACCGTCACCGGCAGCACCGACACCGCGGTGATCTGGAGCCTGCTCGAGACCGCCGGCTGCGGAGCCATCAGCGCCTCGGGTCTCTACACGGCGCCTGCAGCCGCGGCGACCTGCCACGCGGTCGCCACCAGCCACGCCTCCAGCGCCAAGACCGCGAGCGCCACCATCACCGTCAGCCCGCCGGTGGTGGTGACTCCTCCTCCGGCCGTGACCATCAAGGTCTCTCCTGTCAGCGCCACCGTCGTCGCCGGCAAGACGCAAGCCTTCACCTGCACGGTCACCGGCTCGACCAACACGGCCTGCACCTGGTCTGCTTCGAGCGGCAGCATCAGCGCCGCGGGTCTCTTCACGGCTCCGGCCACGGCCGGCGTGTTGGTGGTCGTCGCCAAGAGCGCGGCTGACGCCACCAAGACCGCGAGCGCGGCCGTCACGGTGACGGCGTCGACCACCACCACTCCACCGCCGGTGACACCGCCCGCGACCGGCCATCCGTCTTTGCAGGTGGTCAACGGCGCGCTGCTCGATCCGCACGGCAACAAGATCATTCTCCGCGGCCTCAACTCGCAAGGAATGGGAATGGTGTACGGCGACAAGGCCAATCCGGGAACGTATGTTCCAATGACTCCGCTGCAGTATGTGAACCGCGCGGTGCAGACGGACGCCACCGGCAACAAATGGTACGCCACGGCCATCCGGCTCAACTTCGAGCGTTTCCCCTGCACCGACCCCACGCGGCTCTACACGGTGGAGAACACGCCGTACGCAATGCCCGACACCATCGCCTTCAATGCCTGGACGGCCAACACGGCCGTGAGCGAAGGGCAGGTCGCGACCTTCGGAGGCAAGCGCTATCGCGCGATGAAGCGCACCTGGCGCGCCGACCGCGGCGCCTCCTGGAACCCCGGCACGTACGCCGCGGGTGACATCGTCTCTGGCTATGGCAACGGCAACGATCTCCATCTCTACCGCGCCGTCACCGGCGGGGGCGTGGGCCCGTCCAGCAACTGGGGCGGCGGACCTTCCGGCGTCAGCACCACCGTGCCGGTCACCGACGCGATGGGCAACACCTGGCTTTATGCTGGTGAGTTCGGTACCACCGGCACAGCCCAGCCGTTCTCGACGACGGCCATCACCGACTACAGCGTCGGCACCGCCTTCGCCGACCACTTCGTCTGGTGGCAGTTCATGAGCGCCGACTACACGCCGGCGCAGGCGCTGGCCAACTTCAACGATTGGAAGGCCAAGGTCATGGACCCGGCCATCCAAGCCGCCGTCAACGCGGGCCTCTATGTCGTCGT
>DATBAA010000634.1:0-5343 GCA_036271755.1 Myxococcales bacterium
ACGGTGGAGACGGGAAAGCTCGCGGACTTCGTGGTCCTCGACGCCAATCCGCTGGAGAACATCAGCAACGTGCGGCGCGTGCACCGGGTGGTGAAGGCGGGCGTCATCCACGATCCGGCGGTGGTGCTACAGGGCTACGAAAGCGTGATTCCCTAGCGGTCCGAGGCGGACCCGGGACCTGGGAATTCGGGTGGCGCTGGGCTTCTGCATCGGGGCGGGTCTGGCGCTGGTCTCGATGCGAGGCCTGGCCGCGTTTCTCTACGGTGTCCCGCCGGCGGATCCGTTGACCTTCACGGCAGCGGGCCTGTTGATGCTGGCGTCCGGCCTGGCAGCCGCGCTGATTCCAGCCTGGCGCATCCTCAAAATCGACCCGGCAGTCTCGCTCCGCGCGGAGTGAACCGGACGCGACTCAGGCGGGCTTGACCGGGAGCTGGCAGGCGATGGTGAAGTGCTCGTTGCCGTGGGCATACGGGCGGCCGATCCAGGCTTCGAAGGCGGGCTGGTCGTCGGGAACGAAGCCGCTTCCGGGCAGCCAGGTCCGGTATAGCCAGTCGATGGCGCGCGCCTCGAGGTCGAGGCCGCCGCTGATCACCACCTCGGCCACGCGCATGGGCGGAAACTCGAAGCGGCCGATCTCCCCGGCGGGCTGGACGTCGCCGACCACCAGCGCCACGTCGTACCGGCAGTCGGCGAGCGCGACGATCTCGGGTTCGTCCCACATGTACCCGAGCCACTGGCCGTCCGCGAGACCGCGCTCGATGGCCCACGCCAGGAGCCGTTCGCAAGCGGCCTGCGCGGCGCCAGCGCGGTAAGGATCGAGGACGCGCAGATAAGCGACCGTCCGCGCGGGCAGGTCGCGAAGCTGCGCTTCGAAGCCGTCGGGGTTCTGGCCCGCCGGCAGCGTCATGAAGCGATGACCCGCCTCGCGGCTCGACATGGCGCGCTCGAACTCCTCGCGCCGGGAGCTCCGGAACGACTCGAGGTCGAAGGCGCTGGGGGCCGCGCCGTAGCTCTGCTTGAAGCTGCGCGAAAAGTCGGACGAGGAGGAGAAGCCGCAGTCCAAGGCCACCTCCGTCAGCGAGCGGTTGGGCGCGTGCGACATGAGGAAGAGCGCGCGCTCCAGGCGCAGCCGCTTGACGAATTGGCTCAGCGTCTCGCCGAGGAGGCTCTTGAACACGCGGTGGAAGTGAAATGGAGAGAAGCCGGCCGCCTTGGAGACCTCGTCGAGCTTCAGGGGCGCCGAGAGGTCGCGGACGATGAGGTCGATGGCCCGGTTGACGCGCTCGACGTAGTCGACGTTTTTCTGATCGGTTCGCAAGATCTGGCAAGTATCCATCGCGTTCGCCGGGCATGCTAGCGCCCACGATGAACAAACTCTTGCCCGCCCTGCAGATCAAGCCCGTCATCCTGGCCGCCGCGCTGGGCCTCCTCATCGCGCACGGCGCCTGGTCCCGCGATCAATCCAAGGAGAAGAAAGCAATGGAGCTGGGAAACTTTTCCGTCAGCCTCAACGTCAAGGACCTCAAGGCCTCCAAAGCCTTCTACGAAAAACTCGACTTCAAAGAGGTGGGCGGCAAGCTCGAGCAGAACTGGATCGTCCTCGAGAACGGCAACGCGCGCATCGGGCTGTTCCAGGGAATGTTCGACAAGAACATCATGACCTTCAATCCGGGGTGGACGAAGGACGGGGCCGATCCGTCGGGTCGATCGGCCGTGAAGGAGTTCCAGGACGTGCGGGAGCTGCAGCACACCTTGAAGGCGCGCGGGCTCACGCCGGCGCCCGAGGCGGACGAAAAGACCGAAGGGCCCGCCTACTTCATGGTCAAAGACCCCGACGGCAACACGCTGCTGTTTGACCAGCACGTTCCCAGCCCCAAGCGCTGAAGAGCCATCGCACGCTACTTCGCGTGCGTGTGCTGCTCCGCGGGCGGTGGGGCCGGCGTGCCGTCCGACCAGCGGCGCACGGGCACGAAGAGCACGGTGGCTTCGTATTCGCCGCCTTCCTGGCCGAACACGGGCGAGCCTTCTTGATCTGCGCCCCAGGCGGCGGCCTCCCCGTGCGGAATGAAGAACATCATGTGCGGCAGCCAGGGTCCGGCCGACTCGTCGCTGAGGTAGCCGTTCTTCGACAACATGAACGAGAACGCGCCCGGCTCGGGCTTCTTGAAGGTGCCGTCGGCGACGGCGGCGCGGGTCCTCTCGAGCAGCTGCTGCTTGCTGGCGCCGGCCAGCACCCACCCGGCGCGCTTCACGACTTGCGGCACCTCGGTGCGCGCGGCCACCGGGTTGAAGCAGTTCGGGCTACGAATCTTGGGGTTCCAGAAATCCGGGTCGTCGAAGCCGGCCGCCCAGGAGCGGAAGACCAGGCAGACGTAACCGTTCTTGCCCTTGACCGCGGTCTCGTAGCCGCGGCTGCCGAGCACCAGCACCTCCGCGTCCGACGAGATCGACGGCGCGGCCGCGCTGCGCGCCAAGGCGATCTCATCGGCCGGACTTTTGAGCCGATATTGTTCAATGGGCGCCATGGCCGGATAGGCAGAACCAGCGCCGCTCGCCGCGAACGGCCAGGCCAGGAAGATGGCCACCAATAATCTCTGCGTCATTTCCCGCCCTCCAGGTTTCGAACGAGCTTGTCCAACGAGCCGGTCCAGCCCCACGCGTGGCTCTTCTCCGAGATCTCGCTCCAGAGCCCGCCGTGCGTGAACGTGAGCAAGGTGCCGATGGCAATGGGCGCGAGGCTGATCTCGATGCGCGAGGTCCGGCCTTCTTCGTCTGGCTCGCCGCCAAAGGCGTAGCGCCAGGTCATGACCAGGCGGCGCGGCGGCACCACCTCCAGATATTCGCCGAACGCCTCGTGCTCGCGGCCGTCGAGCGTCTTGAAGTGCACGCGGTAGTTGCCGCCGACGCGAGCGTCGACCTCCGCCCGGACGACCGGCACCTCCTCCGGACCCCACCACGAGGCCACGCCTTCGGGGGTGGTCATCGCCTCGAAGACGATCGAAGGGCGCGCGGCGATGCGGCGAACGAGCGTCAGGCTCTTCATCGCTTCTTCTCGACTGCGCGGGCCGCCGCTTCCTTGCGCTCGGCGTGCGCCGCGAGCCGATCCAGGGCCGGCGACCAGAACCGCTCGTAGCGGCGAAGCCACTCGGTCGCGCTCCGCAGCGGCAGCGGCGCCAGGCGCACTTCGACGGTGCGCCCGTGCTTCGAGCGCGTGATCAGGCCGGCGTCGCCGAGGACGTCGAGGTGCTTCATCACGGCCGGCAGCTTGATGGTGAAAGGTTCGGCGAGGGCGCTGACCGACAAGCTCTCCGCCTGCGCGAGCCGGGCGAGGATGGCGCGGCGCGTGGGGTCCGCGAGAGTGGAAAAGACGCGGTCGAGCTTGTCCGGCGAATGGTTCACCATGTGGTGTAGTATCGGCCGAGCGCGCAGGCGAGTCAAGGATGGTCTATGATCGGGCAATGAAGAAATTAATGCTCGGAGCATTGGTGCTGGTCGCCATCGCAATGGCGTTGTTCTTCTTCAACTCGGAGCCCGGCAGCAACGCTACCCCTTGCGAGGTGGATTGCATCAACGATTCGGGCGGCAGGATCTTTTGCGAGGACTTCTGCAGGAAGAACGGAACCTACGGCCCCGAGAAGAAATAAAGGCCTTACGAATCGAGCGCGCTCAAGACGGTGTCCATCTCCACCGGCTTGACCAGGTGCGCGCTGAAGCCGGCGCCGCGCGAACGCTCCCGGTCCGCCGCCTCGCCGTATCCGGTCAGCGCGATGAGATGAATGCCGCCAAGCTGGGCCCGCAGCCTTCCGGCGAGCTCGTAGCCGTCCATGAGCGGAAGCCCGATGTCGAGCAGCGCCGCGTCGGGACGGAACTCGTCCGCCATCCGCAGCGCGCTCGGCCCGTCGAAGGCAACGCAGACGGTGTGGCCTTCGTGGCGCAGCGTCGCGGCCAGCGTCTCCGCCGCGTCGATGTTGTCGTCGACCACCAGGATGCGCCGGGCGCCGGCCCGCGGAGGGCGCACGGCGGGCGCGGGCGAAGCGGCCTCGGGCGGCAGATCGAGAGCGGGCAGGCAGACCACGAACTCGCTGCCGCGCCCCAGCCCTTCGCTGGCCACCGAGACGCTGCCGCCGTGCATCTCCACCAGGCTCTTCACCAGCGCGAGCCCAAGCCCCAGGCCGCCCTGGGCGCGGTCGAGCGCGCGCGGTCCCTGCACGAAGAGGCCGAAGAGCTCCGGCAGCAGGCTCTGCTCGATGCCGATGCCGTTGTCGCGCACGCTCACGCGGATTTCGCCGTCCTGGCGCAGCGCCGCGATGGCGATATGTCCGCGCGGCTCGGTATATTTGGCGGCATTGCGCAATAAGTTGGCGATGACTTGCGCCAGCCGCTCCGGGTCTCCGTCGACGGTCAGCGGTCCGGGCCGCAGATCGACCTCCAGCTCGTGATTGCGGTCTTCCAAGAGCGGACTCGCCATCTCGATGGCGTGGGCCACCACCTGGGCCAGGTCGGCGGGCCGGCGCTTGAGCTGCAGCTTGCGCTGGGTGATGCGCGAGACGTCGAGCAGATCGTCCACCAGCCGCGAGAGGTGCCCGACCTGACGCTCGATGACGTCGCGCTCATGCCGCGCGAAGGTCTCGCCGCGCAGCTTCATCAGCTCCAGCGCGGTCACGATGGGGGCGAGCGGGTTGCGCAGCTCGTGCCCGAGCATGGCGAGAAATTCGTCCTTGGCGGCGTTGGCGCGTTCGGCCTGCGCTTTGGAAAAAGCCGCCGCGTCCTGCAGCCGCTTGCGCTCGATGGCGTAGCGGATGGCGCGCGGCAGCAGCACGTGCTCCGACAGCCCCTTCACCAGGTACTCCTGCGCGCCCTGGCGCATGCTCTGCAGCGCGACGTCGAGATCGTTGCGCGCGCTCAAGACGACAATGGGCACGCTCGGCGCGGCCTCGCAGACGCGGAGCAGCGCCTCGCTGCCGTCGGCGTCGGGCAAGCCCAGGTCGAGCAGCACGATGTCGAACGTCGCGCCCCGCAGCGCCTCGAGCGCGCGGGCGAGCGTGTCTACCCAGGTCACTTCGTGCGGAGGACCTTCCGCGTCCCTCAGGGCCTCGCGGAGCAGCCGCGCATAGGCGGGCTCGTCTTCGACGAGGAGGACGCGTTGCTCACTCAAGCAGGCTCTCCGTTCGGCGCCAGCCGCACGATGCTGAACCAGAACTCGTCGATCGACTGCACGACGCGAATGAATTGATTCAAGTCCACCGGCTTGGTGATGAAGCAGTTGGCGTGCAGGCTGTACGAGCGGAGGATGTCCTCTTCGGCCCGCGAGGTGGTGAGCACCACCACGGGAATGATGCTGAG
>DATBAA010000635.1:0-13970 GCA_036271755.1 Myxococcales bacterium
GATCGCTCGCGCGGCCGTGCCGGGCGTGCAGACGATTCTCCTCGATCTCGAGAGCGAGCCGCTGCCGCCGGGCCCGTGGGATCTGATCCTCGTCTCGCACTATCTGCACCGGCCGCTCTTCGCGCAGTTTCCCGCGCTGCTGGCTCCGGGCGGTCTCCTGGTGGTGGCTCATCCGACGCTGAAGAATCTGGAGAAGAATCCCCGGCCCGGCCGACACTTCTTGCTCGAAGACGGCGAGCTGCCGGGGCTGGCGACGGGCCTGGAGATTCTCGATTCACGCGAAGGCTGGCTGGACTCTGGCCGCCACGAAGCCTGGCTCCTCGCCCGGAAGGCCGTCTCTTGATAAGTGAGTCGCAATGGCGAGTGCGGCGTTTTTTGATTTGGACGGCACGTTGTTGACGGTCAATTCGGCGAACCTCTGGGTGAAGCGCGAATTGCGGCTGGGAAGGATTCGCTACTGGCAGTTTCTCCGGGCGGCGATGTGGTTGGGGTTCTACCGGCTGGGCTTTCTCGATATGGATCGCGCGCTGACCGCCGCGCTCTCGCAGCTGGCGGGCAAGGACGAAGAGGCGATTCGCGCCGAGACGCAGGCGTGGTGGCGCGAAGAGGTGCGGCCGCACATCGCTCCCGGCGCGCGGGCGGTTCTGCAGAAGCACAAGGAGCAGGGCGATCAGCTGGTGCTGCTCACCTCCAGCTCGCGCTATGCCTCGGAGATGGCGCGCGAAGAGTTCGGGCTGGATCACGTGCTCTTCCAAGGCTACGAAGTGCTCGACGGGCGCTTCACCGGCTCGCCGATCCGGCCGCTCTGCTACGGCCCGGGCAAGGTCGAGATCGCCGAGGCCTGGGCGAAAGAGCACGGCATCGATTTGAAGCAGAGCTCTTTCTATAGCGACAGCTCGACCGACATTCCCATGCTCGAGCGCGTCGGCAGCCCCTACGCGGTGCTGCCCGATCCGCGCCTGCGCCGCGTTGCCCAGAAGCGCGGCTGGCCTCTGCTCGACTGGCGCTAGCGCGCGGTGGCGATCCATTCGCTGACGGCTTCTTCCACGGCCGAGAGCGGGATGAAGCCGTTTTGCAGCACGACGCGGTGGTATTCGCGAATGTCGAACTTCGCCCCCAGCGCCTTGCGCGCGCGCTCGCGCTCGGAGACGAACTTCTTCATGCCCACCATGAAGGACGTGGCCTGGCCAGGAACCGCGAGATAGCGATCGACCGCGCCGGCGTTGGCCACCTCTGGGTTGGGCGTGTTTTCGTTCAAGTAGGCGATCGCCTGCTCGCGCGTCCAACGCTTGTAATGAAGCCCGCTGTCGACGACCAATCGCGTCGCGCGCCAGAGCTCGCCCGCCAGCCGTCCAAACTCGGAGTACGGGTCTTGATAGAAGCCCATCTCCTTGGCGAGGCCCTCGGCATAGAGCGCCCAACCTTCGACGAAGGCGCTGTCCTGCCACCATTGATTCACCTTGCGCAGCTTGGGAATCGACTCATCCACTTGAATGGTGGAGATCTGCAGGTGATGGCCCGGAACTCCCTCGTGGTAGAGCAGGTCGTCCATGTCGAAGCGGGTCATGGCCTTCATGTCCGAGAGGTTGAGGGTGATGGCGCCGGGCGTTTTTCCGTCGGTCGAGCCGGCCATGTAGAGGGCGGCGGGCGCGGTGGCCTCGCGGTAAGCCGCCACGCGCCGCACCACGAGCGGCAGGGGCGCGGGCCCGGGAAAGAATTGCGGGATGCGCGCCTGCATGGCGGCCACGGTGGCGCGGGCTTTTTCCAGATATTGCTCGCGGCCGGCGTCGTCGTTGGAGAAGTAGAAGCGCGGGTCGGCCTTGGTCTTGGCCATGAACTCCTTGACCGTGCCGCTGAAGCCGACCCGCTGCATCACCACCGCCATCTCCTGCTGCGTGCGGGCCACTTCGCGCAGGCCCAGCTCGTGGATCTCCGCCGGGGTCATGCTGGTGGTGGTGAATTGCCGGACGAGAAAAGCATAGAGCTCGTCGCCCTGCGGCAGCTGCCAGACGCCGCCGTCCACCGGCGTCTCCGCCAGCTGCTTCGTCAATGAAGCAATCAGCCTTTCATAGGCTGGCTGCAGCTTCGTCGTCAGCGCGGTCTTGCAGCGAGAGAGCAGCTCGGCCTTCTGCGCGGCGGGAATGGAGAGCAGCCCGGTCCGCCGCTTGAAGTCGACGTAGATGGCCCAGGTCTCGGGCTCACCGCGGATGACCGCCCGCGAGCCGTCGAGGAGCAGCGGATAGACGCTCTTGGGCATGTAGATGTGCTGCCGCGCCTGATCATCCATGTGCGCGACGAGCTGATCGAGCGGCGTTCCCACCGTCTCGATGCGCTTCAAATAAGCCTCGGCGTCGGCGGCCGACTCGAGCTTCAGCTGACCCACCAGCTCGGCGGGTATTTCCAGGTGGAGGCCGACGATCTGGTTGAGCGCGTACTGGTGATCGCGCCACTTCGCGCGGTCGAGCAGCAGCTGATCCTCGGTGAGAAAGACGCGGTACTGCAGGCGCGACTTCGGGTCCAGGTTGGCCTTCTCGAACCTGGCCCGCGCCGTCTCGCGCTCGGCCTCGATGCGCGCGGTCTCGGCGGCGAGCGCGGCCGGAGACTCGTCCTGCCAGCCGTCGTCCGCGGGCGTTTTTCCAGCCTCCGCCAGGAACTCCGCGAAGCGTTGGGAATCGTTCTTCGGCTGCGCCGTCGCGCAGGAACAAAGGATCAACAAAGCGAGCGACCTCTTCACCAAACCTCCCGGAGGTCCCCGCACTGACAGTACCGTGACTTGCGCTGGTTACCATCAACAAATGGAACGGACTCGCCGGCCGCTCAACTGGACCAACCTCCTCTTTTTCATCGGTACCCCCATCGCCGCCGGCATCGGGGTCTGGGCGACGGTGCGCAACGGCGGCATCCAGCTGGTCGATCTGGCCTGCTTCTTCGGGATGATGCTGCTCAGCTGCGTCGGCGTCATCGCCGGGTATCACCGCTACTTCTCGCATCGCACCTACCAGGCGCACCGCGCGCTGCAGGCGTTCTACCTGCTGGCGGCCGCCGGAGGCTTCCACCAGTCGGCGCTGGTGTGGGCTTCGGAGCACCGCGATCACCATAAGTTCGTCGATACGGACAAGGACCCCTACAACATCCGCGAAGGGTTCTTCTGGGCGCACCTGGGCTGGATCCTCCAGGGCAACACGCGCAGCTCGTTCGAGAACGTGCCCGACCTGAACAAGGACAGGTTCATTCTCCTCCAGCACAAGTATTACGTGCCCATCGCCATCGCCGTCGGTTTTGGGCTGCCGACGCTCTTCGGCCTCGCCTTCGGACATCCGTGGGGCGGACTCTTCTGGGGCGGCTTCTTGCGGGTGGTAGTGTTCCAGCACTGCACGTTCCTGGTGAACTCTGCCGCGCACACCAGCGGCAAGCGGCCCTACACCACCGGCGAGACCGCGCGCGACAGCTGGTGGCTCTCGTTCTTGACCTTCGGCGAAGGCCACCACAACTTCCACCACGCCTTCCCGGGCGACTACCGCATCGGGCACCGCTGGTGGCACTTCGACCCGGCCAAGTGGTGGATCGGCTCCATGCGCGCCATCGGCCTCACCACCCGCCTCCAGCGCACCCCGCCCGACCGCATCGCCCGCGCCCGCGAACGCCTCGCCGCCTGAGCTCTCTCTTCATTTCAACCGCAAAGCGCGCGAAGGAAAAACAAAACAGTTTTTCTTTGCGTACTTTGCGCGCTTTGCGGTGAATGCTTTCAGGGTCAGTTCGAGGTCGTGGTCCCGGGTTTGCCGAGGAGCTCGAGGGCCGACAAGGTGAGGGCGGTGGTGGTGGTCTTGATGGTCTTTTCGCGATCGGGGGCGAAGCCGGAAGAGTGCAGGGAAGGCATCGGGGTGCCGGAGGCGATGGCGGCGGCGTATTTGGCCGGCTCGACGGCGCCGACGCGAAGTTGAACCGAAGGGATCTTGGCGGCCTTGCCGAATTCGCCGAAGTCCTCTGCCACAGTCTCTGGTTTGCCTTCGACGACGTTGGCTTCGCCGATCTGCTTCGCGATCACAGCGGCCAGCCGGCGGGTGGTGGCGGGGTCGTTGTAGGTCGCGTCCTGCGCCTGGCTGAACTTGATCTCCGGCTCCTTGGGCGAGCGCGCGGCCATGGACTCTGCCTTGGAGATGCGGACGATGCCGTCGAGCAGCAGCTTGCGCGTCTCGGGCGAGAAAGAGCGCACGGTGATCTGCAGATGCGCATCATCGGGGACGATGTTGTGTTTGGTGCCGGCGTGGATGGAGCCGACGGTGAGCACGGCCGGCTCGAGCGGATCCTTCTCGCGCGAGATCAGCGTCTGGAAGCCGATGATGGCGCGCGCCGCGATCAAGATCGGGTCGATGGTGGTGTCGGGCTTCGCGCCGTGGCCGCCGCGGCCGAAGAGCGTGACGTCTACCGAGTCGACGTTGGCCATGGCGTAGCCGGGAACGAACATCACCTTGCCGGCCGGCTCGCCCGAGCTGTCGTGGACGGCGATGGCGAAGTCGGGCTTGGGGAAGCGGGTGAAGAGGCCGTCGGCGATCATCGCGCGCGCGCCCGCGACCGTCTCTTCGCCGGGCTGGCCCACCATCATGACGGTGCCGCGCCAGAGGTTCTTGTGCTGCGCCAGGAGCGCCGCCGTGCCCGTCCAGCCAGACATGTGGATGTCGTGTCCGCAGGCGTGCATCACCGGCACCGTCTTGCCCGCGGGGTCCAGCGTAGTGACCTTGCTCGCGTAGGGCAGGCCGGTCTTCTCTTCGACGGGCAACGCGTCGAGCTCGGTGCGGATGAGCACCGTCGGGCCCTTGCCGTTGCTCAAGATGCCGACCACGCCGGTGCCGCCGACGCCGGTGGTCACCGTGTAGCCGAAGCTCTTCAGCAGCGCGGCCATCTTGGCGGCGGTCTTCTCCTCGTGCATCGAGAGCTCGGGGCTCTGGTGCAAGTCGAGATAGAGCGCGTCCAGCTTGGGGTAGATGGCGTCCAGGCCATCGAGGCCGGCGGCGGTGTTGGCGGCGAGCAGCAGGGCTATGAGCATGCGCGGACCCTAGCGCATCAGAGCAGCGATTCGAAGGGCAACCCGCGCTTGCGCAAGATCTCCTCGGCGGCGCGGACGCCGTGGTGCTGCGCCTCTTCGAAGAGCGGCAGCGCGGAGAGATCGGTGTGGGCGAAGTGGATGTCGCCCAGAGGCTTCGCGGCGTCGGCGCGCGCCTGCGAAAAGACGAGGCCGGGAGATGGCCTGGGCATGGCGTGGCCCCAGCGCCAGGCGTCGAGGCGGGTGACGCACTCTTCGATGTCCGGGTGGGCGCGGCGCAGGTCGGCGATGCAGAGGTCGGCGCAGGCGCGCCAGTCCATGGAGGAGAGCTTGGCGCGGCCGGCGTGCGGGTCGCTGTCGGTGAACGGGTAGTACCAGGTCCAGACCATCTCGCCAGGCCGCGACGGCGCCTTGCGTCCGCACGGGTCGCCGGGGAAGGGCGCGCAGCCGCCGGCGTCGAGTTGGTGAACGGCGTTCACATAGCCCAGTGAGCGGGAGCCGTAGAGGACGTTGTCCCAGGCCAGCGGAAAGCCGCGCGACCGCGGCGCCTTCGAGAGCGACAGATTCACCACCAGCCAGGCGCCGACGGGCGGCGCATACGCCGGCAATCGCGGAATCAGCCGCGAAGCGAAAGAGCGCGGCAGCGCGACGATCAACTGCCCGGCTGCGATTCGTTCGGCTCTTCCAGTGCGCGGCGTGAACGCCAGCACAGAGGCTCCGCGCTCTTGCAGAGTGACTTCCACGGCAGCGCAGCCGGCCGTCAACCGCGGGCCGATGGCCTGCGCCAGGTGCGCCACCAGCCGGCCGTTGCCCTCCGGCCAGGTGAGAAACGCCGCGTTCTGCCGCGAGGCAAAGTAGTGCACCCCGGCCCAGGCGGAGACGTCTTCCAGGAGCGCGCCGAAGTCGTCGCGGGTGGCGTACTCCACGAACCAGCGCAGCCGCGGAGAGTCGAGCTTTCGCTGGGCCAGCCAATCGGCCATGGAGATCTGGTCCAGCGCTTTGACGTCCTCCTCGGTCGAGCCGTGGGCCATGGGCACCGCGAACGCCCGGCGCGCGCTCCACTTCGCGACCTCGGCTTGAAAGCGCGCCAGCTGCCGCGCGTCTTCGGAGGAGGCGCCCGCGGCGGGCCAGAGGCCTTCGTAGAAGCGATCGCCGCTGAAGAGCCGCTCTTGCGGCGCGCGGCAGAGGCTGGCCTCGTCGAACTGCCAGGCGCCGTCCGGGCCCTTGGCGGCGATGCCCATCTCCTGCAGCAACGTCAGCGCGGCCGTCGCGTGCGGCAGCGGACAAGGCACGTAGTGCGCGCCCCACGGGTGGCGGGAGATCTCGTTCTCTCCCATGCGCGCCGTCCCGCCGGGCACGTCGTCCAGCTCCAAGATGCGAAAGTCGTTGAAGCCCGCCCGCAGCAAGCGCCAGCCCGCGGACAACCCGGCGATGCCGCCGCCGAGAATGAGCACGGGCACGCGCGACTCACTCGAGGCCGGTGGCTTGAAACCATCGCGCAGCTTGTGCCCCAACGAATCATTCGCGCCGGCGATGACGCCTTCGAAGCGGCGCTTGCGCGTGCAGCCCACCAGCGGCGCGCCCAACAAAGCGGCAATGACCTGGCGGCGCGTCAGTTCCAGCGGCGCCATTCACCCTCGTAGTATTGGACCAGGACCTGGTTATCGAGGCGATTGATCTCAGCGTCCACGCGCGCCATGTCGGGACTCAACGCGAAGAGCACGGGCAGCATCGCGTCGCTCAAGAAACGCAGTCCGGGCAAGGTCTCGGTTGGCTGCGCGAACGGCTGCGCCTTCGCCAGCACGAAGCCCCACTCGCCAAACGAAGGCACGAACGCGTGATAGGGCCGCACGCTGAAGCCGCTCTTCTCGATGGTCCGCGCGATGCACCAGAAGCTCTTGCGGGCAAAGAGCGGGCTCGTCGACTGCACCGACAGCGCGCCGCCCGCGGCCAGGTGCTTGCGAAGCAGCGCGTAGAAGCGGGTCGTGTAGAGCTTGCCCAGCGAGAAGTTGTTGGGGTCGGGAAAGTCGGCGATGACGATATCGAAGCTCGACGAAGCCGGCGCGTCGGCGAGCCAGGCCATGGCGTCGGCGTTGATGACCGTCACGCGCGGATCTCGCAGCGAGTCGCCGTTCAAGGCGCGCACGGGCTCGACGTCGTGCGCGAGGTTGGTCATGGCCGGGTCCAGATCGACGAGCGTGACGTGCGCGACGTCTCCGTGTTTCAGGATCTCGCGCACCGCCAGGCCGTCGCCGCCGCCCAGGACCAGCACTTCGCCGTGCCGCTGCGTGACCGCGAAGGCCGGATGCACCAGCGCCTCGTGGTAGCGATACTCGTCGGCGCTGGCGAATTGAAGGTTGCCGTCGAGGAAGAGCTGGAAGCCGGCGCGGCCGCGGGTCATGACGATGCGCTGGTAGGCGCTCTGGCGCGCGTAGAAGATCTCGTCGGCATACATGCCGTCCTCGGTCAGCGAGGTGATGCGCGAGGCAAATGCCAAGGCCAGGCCGAGCAGCGCCAGCACGGCGAAGCAGCGCACGCGGAGCGCCGCTTTTCCGGGAAGCTCCACGTCGAACAGGTAAGTCGTCCAGAGCGCGACGATGCCGTTCAACAAACCAAAGGCCAAGGAAGTGCGGACCAACCCCAGCCGCGGCACCAGCAGGATGGGAAAGAGCAACGAGCCAACCAGCGCGCCCAGGTAATCG
The DNA here is from genome assembly GCA_036271755.1 of Myxococcales bacterium. Classification (GTDB taxonomy): domain Bacteria; phylum Myxococcota; class Myxococcia; order Myxococcales; family 40CM-4-68-19; genus 40CM-4-68-19. Next base: position 7,744 of record DATBAA010000635.1, read on the forward strand.
ACGGAGAGGACGCGCGCCACTAGCTCTTTGAGCTCCAGGCGCTGCCGCAAGATGCGCAGCAGCAGCGGCACCTCGAGGCCGACCAGCGTGCCAATCAAAGCAACCATCAAATAGAGCAGCAGGCGAAACCAGCCCAGCCGGGCGAAGGCGAGAAAGAGGAGCGGCGCCGAGCCGCCGCCAATCAGGGCCACCGCCAGCTCCACCTCGACGAAGCGCAGCGCCAGGTCCTTGTCGTCGATGTAGCGCGAGAGCCACGCGCCCAGCCCCAGCGCGGAGAGATAGGCGCCGATGACGGTGGAGAATTGCGTCACCGAATCGCCCAGCACGTAGCTGGCCAGCGCGCCCGCCACCAGCTCGTAGACGAGGCCGCAGGCGGCGATGATCAGCACGGTGAGGAAGAGCAGCGGCACGCGCAGCCGCGCCGGGTCCCTCATTTGCCGCCCTGGAAGCCTGCGTGCCAGAAGTGATAGCTGCGGTATCCGCCGGGCGAGGAGCGCACCGACGCCGGAATGTTCGCGTGCTGTGCCGCGCGGACGATCACCGCGCCGCGCAGCTCGGCCGCCGCGAACGCCGCGCAGAGCAGCGCGCAATAGAGGGCGAACTTCATCAGCCGCCTCCCACGGGATGGTCCGACTCCGCCCAGCGGCGCTGCTCGAAGCGCCGGCCGCGGATCCATAAGACGATGGGCCAGAGGAAGATCAGCGTCAGCGCCAGCACGAGCGGACCCGGCACGAACGGCCGCCGCTCGACGGCCACCCAGACGCTCGGCGGCAGCTTGCCGCTCGCCTCCTTCTGCGACTCTGGCTCGACGCGCAGCACGTAGCGGCCGTCGGGGACGCTGCCGATGATGGCCTGGCCGCTCTCGCTGCCCTCGCTCCAATGCTCGCCGCCCTCGAAGCCTTCGTAGTGAGACAGCTCGAAGCCCACCGCGTCGGACTCTCCCGATTCGTCGTTGATGAGCGCCACGTCGAGGCCGATCCAGGCCTGCTGCACCGCGGCCCGCGCGCTGATTCGCACCGCTTGCGGGCCGCCCGAGAGCTCGAACGGCGGCGACAGCGTCACCAGCTCGCCCGCGTCGGGCATGGGCACGGGCAGCTCGAGCACGGTCTGCTTCCGCGCCGAGAAGCCCAGCGCCAGCAGCATGACCACGCTCGCCGCGGCCAGCGCAATTCCCCAGGACCGCCCCGCGACGGCCGGAATTGGATTGGGCTGCGCGGCACCCACGCCGTGCGCTTTCGGCGGCGCGCCGGTTTGCTGGAACGCGGCCCACACCTGCGCTCCGGTCATGTATTCGCCGCGCGACCAGCTGATCTCGCCGCCGTCCTTCTCGCTGGAAAGCATGTAGGGCGGCGCGACGTAGTCGGCGCACTGCACGCGTTGGCCGGTCTCGATGCGCCAGTAGAGCTCGCCCTGGATCTCGTCGTAGCGCGCCATCGCCGTCTGGAAGTGGCGGTAGCTGCGGCCGTCGCAGAGCGCGTGCGCGCCCTCGAGCAGGCCGGTGACCTTGCCGCCCGCGATGGGTTCGACGAACAACCAATGGCCGGCATAGACGGTCAGCCAGCGATAACCGGCCGCGCCGTGCAAGAGATACTCCTCCCACCAGTAGTTGGTGCCGTCGATGAGGACGTTGCGATTCATCCAGCCAATCACTTCGAGCTCGCGCGGGCCGATGCGGCCCTTGGCGCCGAGCGGCAGCGCGGGCTGCGTGCGTCCCTTCAGCTGCGCCAGGAGCTTCGCGGGCTGTTGTGTGGCGTCGAGCAGCGCCCGGCAGCTGGGGCAAGCCACCGATTCGCTGGAGACGATCTTCAGGCCGATGTTCGCGCCGCAGTTGGGGCAGGTGAGCGCGTGGCCTTCCGGATGGCGGCCTTGAATGGATTGAAAGTCAGCCAGGCCGGCGTCGGCGTAGGCCAGCTCGCGGCCGCTGAAGAGCTGCGTCGAGTCGCCGGGGCTGCCGAAGTCGATGGTGGCAAATCCGCCTTTGGCGTCGCTGCAGTCCGCATAGCGATAGGTTTGGAAAGGGCTCGGCTCATACGGCAGCTCGCCTTCGGCGGTGACGAACTTCGCGTCGTTCACCTCGTCGACGTTGAGCTGCTCCTTCCCGAGCCAGATTCGCTGTCCCGCGCGCAAGGAATCGCGGCCGGGCAGGCGCTCCACGTCCGTGCGCGGATGGGTGAGGAGCAGGTGGCCCTGCGCCTCCGCGAGCCAGCCCCAGCTGCCGGACGCGAAGGAGACGTACCACTCGTCCCAGGCGGCATCGCCGCTGACGCGGCTCAACTGCAGGTGGCCAATGATGGTGAAGGTCTTACCCTCGACCGCGCCGCGGGCGCCCAGGGCGAGCTTCGAGCCGGTGGCCACCAGGTCTGGCACCTTGCCCACGTTGACCAGATCGGCGCCCGAGCGCACCACGGCGCTGCGGCAGCTCTTGCAGACAGCCGCCAGGCTCTGCGCGCCGGCAAATTCAATGGGCGCGCCGCAGTTGGGGCAGGCAGAGGTCATCCGCGGACCAGCTCCCGCACTTCGACGCGCGCGGCGTTCAGGTGCTCGCGCAGACGCTCGGCAAATGGCCAGGGCGGGCGCGGCCGGCAACAATAGAGGTTCAGCGCCGCGAAGCCCGACTCGGGAAAGGTATGGACGGTCAGGTGGCTCTCGGCCAGCAAGAGGAGGCCCGTGACGCCGCCCGGCGCGGGGAAGACATGCCACTGCGCGGGCTGCACCGGACGCAGCGCAAGCTCGGCGACGCACGCCGCGAAGAGCGCTTCGAGCGCGGCCTTGTCCGCCAGCCGCGCGGGCTCGCAGCCATAGGCCTCGACGATCCATTCGACACCGCGCGAAGCGGCTCCGGTTGCGTTCAAAGCTTGTTGCCGCACTTGGCGCAGAACTGCGCATCGGCCTGCGCGGGTGAGCCGCACTTGGGGCAGAAGGCATGGCTCATTGCTTTGCCCACCGCCGCGCCGACGGCCAGTCCGGCGCCAATCCCGCCCAGCCCTCCCGGATTCTTTGCCGCCTCGGTCAAGGCGCGCGCGGCCTGGTACTGCGAGAACTTGTTCAAGTCTTCGCCGATGATGCCCAGCGACATCTTGTCGGTCAGCGCCTGCTGCAGCGCCTCGGGCACCGAGACGTTCTCCACCACGAACGAATCGATGGAGATGCCCAGCTCCTGCACCTCACCTTGCAGCGCGAGCTTGATGGCGGCGGCGAGCTTCGCCTGATTGGCGGCCATGTCCAGGAAGGGCACTCCGCTCTGGGCAAAGGCCGTGGCGGCGCTGCTGGCGATGCGGCCGATCAGCTCCTGATCCAGCTCTTCGCGCGTGTACTGCTCGCGGGTGCCGCTCACCTTCTGGAAGAAGGCCGGAATGTCCGACAGGTGGTAGCTGAAGATGCCGAACATGCGGATCTGCACCGCGCCAAACTCTTTGTCGCGAATGGTGATGGGCGCGGGCGTGCCCCAGCGCTGCCCCAGCTGCTGGCGCAGCGAGAAGAAGTACACCTCGGCCTTGAAGGGCGACTTGAAGCCGTACGGCCAGCTCTTCAATTTGGTGAGCACCGGCAGGTTCTCGGTGTCGAGCGTGTGCAGGCCCGGGGCGAAGACGTCTGCCGGGCGGCCCTCTTCGACGAAGAGCGCCACCTGCGTATCGCGCACGGTCAGCTGGGCGCCGCTCTTGATCTCGTTGCCCTCCACCGGAAAGCGATAGGAGAGCAGGCCGTCGCGCGGCTCGGTCCAGTCGATCACCTCGATGAGCTGACTCTTCCAGAAGCTCATGCCCCACCTCCGGAAGCGAGACATAACACCCCACGTAGCGCCGCGCTGCCGACCCGCCGGGCGGGCGAGCGCTCTGGTTGCGCAGCCGCCGCCAGCGACTGAGTTTTGCCTTTATGGACAACCCGAAAACGCCGGTGAGGCCGGTCCTCGACAACCCCGCCAAGGAGCCCGAGCCGCCCAAGATGGAGATCGCGGGAGAGCTCGGACCCACTGGCGAAGCCAAACAGGAAGAGAACGGGCTCGAGGACAAGGACAAGATCTGGCGCGAGCCGGCTCCCGAGCCGCGCTAGAGCACGCGTTAGCTCGATAGATAAGGACTTATCCCACAAGATACGAAGCTGCTCGCAAACGACCGCCCTCGCCGGTGGAGGTCGCTGGCACGACTCCTGCTCTTGGTCCAGGCAAGGAGGCGGTCATGGCCAACAAGTCTGTTTTCCAGAGCTGGTTCGGCAAGAACAAGAATGTGCCTGCGGCGTCTGCCGTGAACGAAGCAGGTGGCGTGGCTTATTCGCTCTCGCCCCGTCAGGCGCTGGCGCAGATGGCCGCGACCGGCTGCTTCAACCAGACCTTCTATGCCTCTGCCGCCGAGCAGCTGCACCAGGTGACGAAGCTCTGCGCCAAGGTCGAGGCCGGCTTCATCGCGCGCACCGCGGTCTATGCCCGCGAGCGCGGCGCCATGAAGGACATGCCCGCGTTTCTCTGCGCGGCGCTGTCGGTGCGCAGCCCCGAGCTCTTGGGCAAGGTGTTCGACCGGGTCATCGACGACGGCCGCATGCTGCGGACCTTCGTGCAGATCGTCCGCTCGGGCGCCGCTGGCCGCAAGTCGCTGGGGTCGCGTCCCAAGAAGCTGGTCCAGGGCTGGTTCGCCGCGCGCAGCGACGAGCAGGTCTTTCGCGCCAGCGTGGGGCAGTCTCCTTCGCTGGCCGACGTGGTCCGCTTGTCGCGGCCCCGTCCTGCCACGCGCAGCCGTGAGGCGTTGTACGGCTGGCTGGTCGGACGAGACGTGCCGAAGGCCGATCTGCCCGAGCTGGTGCGCGAGTTCGAAGCGTACCGCGCGGAGCCTTCAGGCGCGGTGCCGGACGTGCCGTTCCAGATGCTCACCGCGCTGCAGCTGGGCGTGGATGAGTGGACGGCCATCGCGTGCCAGGCGAGCTGGCAGACCACGCGCATGAACCTCGCGGCGTTCGAGCGGCACGGCGTCTTCAAGCAGTCCGGCATGGCGTATCTGATCGCGAAGCGTCTGCGCGACCCGGAGCAGATCCGGCGCGCGAAGGCCTTTCCGTATCAGCTCATGGCCGCTTGGAGCGCCGCGCACGAGCTTCCCGGCATTGTCCGGGATGCGCTGCAGGACGCGATGGAGATCGCGCTGGAGAACGTCCCGGCCGTCACGGGACGCGTCTGGGTGTTGCCCGACGTCTCCGGCTCGATGAGCTCGCCCGTCACCGGCAACCGCGGCGGCGGGGGAACCTCATCGATGCGCTGCATAGACGTCGCTGCCTTGTTCGCGGCGGCCATGCTGCGCAAGAACCGCTCCGCGGGGGTGTTGCCGTTCGCCGAAGACGTGCGCGCGGCAGAGCTGAACCCTCGTGACACCGTGCTGACCAACGCGGCGAAGCTGGCCGCGCTGGGAGGCGGCGGAACCAACTGCAGCGCGCCTCTGGCTTTGCTGAACCGGAAGCGCGAGCGCGGGGACCTGGTGGTCTTCATCTCGGACAACCAGTCCTGGATGGACAACCGGGCCGGCGGACAGGGCACCGCGACCCTGCGGGAGTGGGCCGTCTTCAAGGCTCGCAACCCGAAGGCGAAGCTGGTCTGCATCGACCTGCAGCCGTACGGCACCACGCAGGCGGCGGATCGTGCGGACATTCTGAATGTGGGCGGATTCTCCGACGCAGTCTTCGATCGCGTCGCGGAGTTTGCGAACACTTCCACGGGTCCGGACGGCTGGGTCCGGGCTATCGAGGAGGTGCAAATCTAAGCGGGCCGGATGCTGTTCGGGACTACATCCTTGGAAGATTGATGTCTCGAATGAAGTGACTTGCCTGCTCGTCTTTTCGGAGCGCGCGGCGGATGCGCGGCGGGATTACATGGTCCGGGAGGGTCAGGCCGAAAGGCTGGACCGCCGGTTTATCTCGCCGCAACGTTTGCCGCCGCGCGCTGCGGTTCTTTCAATCGCTCCACCGGGGGACCTGGAGCGATAGTGACGGTAAGGCGGCGAATGCCCGCTGGGGATTCCATTGGTCTTGCGGGTTCGAACCCCGTGGCGCGGAAAGTCCGCGCAACATCTCTGGCATCACGATTGTCGCTGCCAGTTAGTTCATCAGCGAAGAAGAGAAGTGATAGATTTTCACACGTAGTATTTGAAAGGAAAAAAGATGCACGATGAGCTAAACAACGAGGTTGCTCCTGAAGGAGAAGCGTTTTGGAAATTGGTTTGGCAGCAGGCTGACGAATGCGCCGTTCAAAC
>DATBAA010000636.1:0-2509 GCA_036271755.1 Myxococcales bacterium
AACTCTTCGTCACGTTTGGCAATACGAACCGAGTCGTCGTAGGCGGCCTGCCGCTGCTCGACGGTGGCGATGGACGAAGCCAGGTTCGCCTCCGCATGCTCGAGCGCGGCCTTGAAGAGCCGCGGATCGAGAGTGGCGAGCAGCTCTCCTTTCTTCACCTTGCTGTTGAAGTCGACGTTGAGCTTGTCGATGATGCCGGAGACCTGCGAGCCGATATTGACGCTGATGATGGCCGAAACATCTCCGGTGGCGTTGACGATCTCGCTGACCGGACCGCGGCTGACGTCCTCGGTGCGGTAGGCGGCCTTCGGCTTGCGGGCGCAAGCAACGGCAATCAGCAGCAAAAGAAGAAAATTTCTTTTCATTGCGGGCGGGACCGTAACGACCGTCTCAGTACTCAGTCAACGGGCCTAAATAACTTGCAACAATTGTTAGCAGAACGTTTGCGAATGCAACTGATTGCGCAAAACACCACAGTCGATTAAAAGCCCGCCCAGCACATGCTCAACCGCATTCTTGCCGCCTCCCTGATCGCCTCTCCGGCTCTCGCGCAGATGAAGGCCGGACAAGCTCCGCTGCAACCCCCAGTGGTCTCGACGCCCGCGCGGCAGCCGGCCCCGCCGCCGCCACCGCCGGAGCCGGCGCCGCTGGCCATGACGCCCACCAAGCTCACCTTTGCCGACGCCATCAAGAGGGCTGTCGAGCGCAACCCGACTGCGCTGCAGGCCCTGGCCGAGATCGGCCGCGCGCAGGGCATCTTCGAAGAGGTGCGCGCCGCGGCGCTGCCCACGCTCTTCGCCACCGGCGCGCTGACCCGGCTGGACAGCGACCGCATCTCGGTCACTCCGGCGGCCATTCCCGGCGGCACGCCCACCACCACGCTGCTCGCCTCCAAGAACCAGCAGTCGGCCAACGCGACGCTGACCATTCCGCTGCTGGCGCCCAAGGCGTGGCTGCAGGCGGCGCAGGCGCACGAGCAGGTGGACATCGCCCGGTTTTCGCTCGAGGACGCCCGCCGCGTGGTGGCCGTCGCGACCGCGCGCGCCTACCTGGCCGTCATGGCGCAGCACCGCCTGGTGGAGATCGATCAGCAGGCTCGCGTCGACGCCAAGGCGCACCTGGACGACGCCCACGCCCGCTTCGAGGTGGGCAGCGGCAACCGGCTCGACGAAGTGCGCGCCGCGCAAGAGCTGGAGACCGACGAGTCGCAGCTGGCCGCCGCGCTCTCCAACGTCGTTCGCTCGACGGAAGCGCTCGGCGTGCTGGTGGGCGCCGACGGGCCCATCGAAGTGACCGACGATCTGCAGCTGCCCAACCCGCCGGCGCCCGCCGATGCCTTGCAGGACGCGGAGAGCATCCGGGCCGACATCAAGGCCGGCAAGATTCGCACCGAGGCCGCGCGCAAGGTGGTGCGCGACGACTACGCCGACTACCTGCCGCTGCTGACCGCGGTGGTCGAGCCGTTCTACCAGCACCCAGCGCTGACGACGGTGCCGGAGACGGGCTGGCAGGCGGAGCTGGTGCTCACCATTCCGCTCTACGACGGCGGCGCGCGCTACGGCCAGCACAAGGAGCGCAAGGCTTTGTACGAGGAGAGCCAGATCGCGCTCGACAACTTATTGCGCCAGGCGCGCTCGGACGTCCGCACCGCCTTCGACGCGGTCAAGCGCGCCGACGAGGGGCTGCGCTCGGCCCGCAACGCCGCCAAGCTGGGTCACGAAGCGCTGGAGATGACCAACCTGGCCTACCGCGAAGGCGCCACCAACGACCTGGAAGTGGTCGACGCCGAGCAGCGCTCCCGCAACGCCGACACCGCCGCGCTCGTCGCCGAAGACGCCGCCCGCCAGGCCCGCATCGACCTCCTCTCCGCCAGCGGCAAGTTCCCCTAACGCTCCAACGCTTCCGATCAACCGCAAAGCGCGGTTGAAAGAAGAAAAACCTCTTCAGGCGGGTTGGGTGTCTTGGAGGTGGCGGGGGCGCAGCAGGAGCCACCAGGCCAGGGCGGCCATTGCGAGGCCGAGGCCGGTGAAGCGGAGCTCGCCGGTGGTGCCGTGCCAGAGCTCGAAGGCGGCGTGGTCGCGTTGCGAGACCAGCGCCAGCAGCGCGAGGCGGCCGCAGTTGGAGACGAAGCCCGCGGCGAGCGCCGAGGCGAAGACCGCCACCTTCTGCCAGCGCGTCGTCTCGAAGAGGCAGACGACCATCAGCGCCAGCGCGGCGAGCTGCGACATGGCGTTGATGCCGGAGCAGGCGCTGACCACGCGGATAGCCCCGCTTTGCACCGACAGGACATCGCCGGCGATGGTGGCCGGATGGCCGAGCAGCCGCAAGAGCGCGGCGGCCCCGTGCAGCGTGGCTGTCTGCGGTTCGAGAAAAGGACGCAGCGGAATGGGCGGCGGCACGGCGATGGGCAGCGCCAGCAACAGCAGCTCGCGGCCGGACTTGCGCAAGAACGCGAACCCGTGGCGCGACAGCAGGAAGCGCGCGCCCAGCGCGAGCGGCGTCAATCTCA
>DATBAA010000637.1:0-2280 GCA_036271755.1 Myxococcales bacterium
GGACGCGCTGGCCGGGCTGCAGCGCGGCGGCCTGCACGGCAGCGCGGCGCCAGGACTGGTGCACGCCCATCGACAACAGCTCGTTGGCCGCGTCATAGCGGGGTGCGATCGAGGCGAACATGTCGCGGACTTGCGTGCTCACAGGTCACCCTGCCGGGCGTTCATAACGCGACCACCTTCTGCTGCGCGGGCGGCTGCCAGAGCCTGCGGCCAACCGCGGCCAGCACGCCCGGAAGCTGCCGCGTCAATTCGAAGAGATCCTCCGGCGGCAAGGCCTGCGCGCCGTCGCAGAGCGCCTCTTCCGGCTGGGGGTGCACCTCGACGAGCAGCCCGTCCGCGCCGCAAGCAGCAGCGGCCAGCGAGAGCGGAATGACCAGCTCGCGCCGCCCGGAGGCATGCGACGGATCGACGACGACCGGGAGGTGCGTCCGATCCTTGGCGAGCACCACCGCCGAGAGATCGAGCGTGTTGCGCGTGGCCGTCTCGAAGGTGCGGATGCCGCGCTCGCAGAGCACCACCTGCTCGTTGCCGCCGTCGAGCAGGTACTCAGCCGCCAGCAGCCACTCTTCGACGGTGGCCGAGAAGCCCCTCTTGAGCAGCACCGGCCGGCCGCACTTGGACAAGGCTTTCAAGAGCGAGAAGTTCTGCATGTTGCGGGCGCCCACCTGCAGCATGGAGATGCCTTCGAAGGCAGGCAGGTCGGCGGCGTCCATGATCTCGCTGACGGTGGCGAGGCCGTGACGGGCGGCGGTCTCGGCCAGCAGGCGCACGCCCGGATCACCCAGGCCTTGGAACGAATACGGGCTGGTGCGGGGCTTGAACGCGCCTCCGCGCAGCACCGGGCAGCCGGCGGCGGCCACCGCGTCGGCGGCCGTGGCGATCTGCCGCGGCTCCTCGATGGCGCAGGGCCCGGCCATGACCACGAAGTCCGGCCCGCCGAGGGCAACGCCGGGCAGGAGCCGCACCAGCGTGGTGCCTTGCCTCGGTCCGCGCAGCACGCGCGCCTTCGTGTTCAGTAGAATTTGTTGCATCAGAGCTTTCAGAATGTTTTGAAACATGGGTGATATAGCGGGACGGGTGACGTCCGGCAAGCGGAGCTGAAGATGGCCGAGGTCTCGACAGCAGAGCGCGGGGTGTTCGTGGCGGAGCTGCCCGCCGCGCTCGAGCTGCGCCGTCCGGACTTCGCCTGGTCGAGGCCTGGGCTGACCATGGCTGGGAGCGGTACGGCCGAGCTGCGCGAAGGCGCGTCTTTGCTGAGCGTGCTGCGGTCGCTGGAGCATGGGGCCTCGCTGCCAGGCGCGCCGGGGCCCTGGTTTGGCGCCGCCGCGTTCGATGCGGCACCCGGCCCGGCCTGGGCGGGGTTTCCGGCGCTCACCTTCCGGCTGCCGGCGCTCATCTCCTGGACGGCCGGGGGACGTCATTTTGCCGCGGCTTTCGGAGCGAACGCCGAGCAGCGGGTGGCCGAGGCGCAGCGGGCCCAGCTGTCGGCGCTGCCGCGACCCTCGATGGTTCGCTTCGTCGCCCAGCCGGGCGAGCGCGAGCGCTGGGCCGCGCTGGTCGACCGCGCCCTCTCCGAGATCCGCGCCGGCCGCCTGCGCAAGGTCGTCCTCGCGCGCGCGGTCGATCTCGAATCCGATCAGCCGCTCGACGCTCACGCCCTGCTCCACTCGCTGCAGGCCCGCCAGCCCACCGGCCGCAACTTTCTACTGCGCGGAGAAGGAGACGGCTTCTTCATCGGGGCGACGCCGGAGCTCTTGTGCAGCGTCGAGGGCGATCGCGTGCAGACCATGGCGCTCGCGGGCTCGGCCCCGCTCGGCCAGGAGGCGAAGCTCCGCGGCAGCGCCAAGGATCTGCGCGAGCATCAAGAGGTGGTCGCGCACATCGTCTCGCGGCTGCGGCCCATCTCGCGCGAGCTGCACGTGCCCGACGGACCCGAGCTGATGACGCTGCCGAACGTGCTGCACCTGCGCACGCCCATCGAGGCGCGGCTCGCGCCTGGCCGCACCGCCGCCGACGTCGCGGCCGCATTGCATCCGACGCCGGCCGTCTCCGGCGCTCCACAAGCGGCCGCGCTGCGGTTTCTCGCGGAGCACGAAGGCCTCGATCGCGGGCTCTACGCGGGCCTCATCGGCTGGGCAGGCCCTGGCCGCGCCGAGCTGGCCGTGGCGCTGCGCTGCGCGCTCATTCGCGGGCGGCGGGCGCGGCTCTTCGTGGGCGCGGGCATCGTCGAAGGCTCGGAGGCTTCGGCCGAGTGGGACGAGACCGAGCTGAAGGCGCGCG
>DATBAA010000638.1:0-6912 GCA_036271755.1 Myxococcales bacterium
CATTTCGACCGCGTGCCGCAGAGCGTCGGCGATGGCCTTCTCTCGCGCCGCCGGCTTGTCGCCGTTCAAGATGGCCGCCTGACCCTGCGCCTCCTGGATCTGCACGTCTCCCGACGCCTGCATGCCGCCCGCGGTCGCGCCACCTGCTCCGCGCAGCGGCGCCTGGCCCGCGGGAACCTGGATGGCGGAGGCCAGCTCGGGTGGCAGCTCGTCGAGAGGCACTTCGATGTCCAGCGAGACGCCGCCGTCGGAGAAGTAGTGGTTCTTGATGGGCTTCACGCCCTTCAGGTTTCCGTCGACCCGCGAGCTGAGCGCCGAGTTGCTCTGCAAGAGCGAGCCGACGCTGCCGCCGCTCTGCACCTGCATGCCCTTCAAGGTCTCGAGCGCGTTGCGGTACGCGTCCAGCTTGGCCGCGCGCTCGGCCCCGAGCCTCGCCACCGCGATGGAGGGAGCGTTCAGGTCCGGCGCGCCCTGGCCGTGACCGATGAGCACGCGCCGGCCCCAGTCGATGTCACCCTTGTTCTGGGCAAGCGCCGGCAGCGAGGCAAGGCAAATCACGGCGGCGGCAAAAAACTTCATCGAGTTCCCCCTTGGGAAGGCAGCGACTCTAGCAGAATGGATATGCGAAAGACCGTCGCGAATCGGTTCAGGCCACTGTGACGCGCCTCACCCGCGCGAGGCCTTCTTGCGGGCCACCAGCTCTTCGACGCTCTGGCTGATGCGCTGGCTCAAGATGAGCATCTCGCCCATGTCGGTGGGCGCCTGCTCTTTGTGGCCGTTGTCCAGGTAGAGCATGTACGAGACGCGGCCGCGGTGGAGAATGGGGAAGATCAGCGAGCTCTTCGGCACCTTCTTCCCCAGCGTGCCCAGGAAGCGGATGTTCGATTTGGTCCTTTGCAGCGGGCCCAGGAAGTGGCTGCGGGTCTTCACCACCAGTGAAAAGGCCGAATCGTCACCGAGCGGCAGGGCCACCGTCCGCGCCGACTCCATGCCTTCGCCCAGGCCGTCCCAGCCCAGCGCGACGCCGCCCTGGACTTGCAGCAAGAGCGCCCGGGCGGCCCTGGTGCGCGAAGCGCGCAGCACGATGTGCGCGATCTCGTCGCGATCGGTGACTCCCGCCAGCGCCTTCATGGCCTCGGCGAACCCGAGCGGCGACTGGTCGCGGGCCGGCGGCGCTTCCGGCGGCGGCTCCTCCCACTGGAACGGCTTGATGGGTGGAAGCTCGCTGGTGATGGCGGCGGGCGCATCGGCTTCGCCCAGAATGGCGTCGTCGGGCAGCTGCTCGATGATCTGCGCTTCGGGCAGCAGCTCTTCGTCGGTGGGCGGCGGCGCCACCGGCCTGGCCGCCGCCGGTGCGGGCTTGCTCGGAACGGCAACGACGGGCGGGACAGGCTTGAGCGGCGCCGCGGGCGTCCAGCTGGAGGCCGGGTCCTTCAGCTTCTCCCGCCCGGCCATCATCTGCGTATAGATGTCGTTGAACGCGCCCTCGTCGATCAGCTCCGGCGGCGCCTCGACCGCGCCCTGCTCCTTGGCCTTCTTCTTCTTGCGCTCGGCCCGGCCCTCTTCGGGGACGACGCCGAAGTCGAGCGCGCGCATCTGCCGGGTAGCGCCGTACTGCGAGCGCAGCAGCTGGAAGATGCGGTACTCGGGCGCCACCACCGGCACACAGGCGCGACCGGCCTTGGTGGTCAGCTGATCCATCTGCTCCACGTTGATGGACGAGCAGAGGATCTTGAGCCGCCGCTTGTCCGTCTTCCACGGCACCAGCTCCTGCCGGTCGGCGATGTGCTTGGGAATCAGCGCGATCAAGGCCGGATCGCACTCCAGCTCGCCATACGCCACCTCGACGCCCAGCTGCTTGCCCAGCGCCTGAGCGAGGTGTTGCTCGGTCACCAGCTTGAGCTCGAGCAGGTTCGTGCCGAGGCGGCCGCCATAGAGAACCTGCCAGTCGAGCGCTTCCTGCAGCCCGTCGGGGTCCAGGTGTCCCGAAGCGACGAGAATTTCCCCAATCATGGCCATGGCTTTTTGCTAGATAGCACAGAGCGTAGCCCGCTCTTTCCCCTCGTCGGCTCAGACGGGGCAGAAATTGAGGGCGCCGCCTGTTGGAGGGTGAGTGACTCGCTCGTTTCCCAGCCTGCTGCCGGCTCCTCTCCTGGCCTTTGCCTGCGCGCACGCGCGGACGGACAAGACGCGCGTGCTGCGGGCCCAGGAGGAGACGCGGGACATGACCTGGAACGCCTTACCCCGCTACCAGGTTGCGCCGAAGACCGACCCGTCCGTACCCGATGAAGCAGAATTGAAGAAGCGCGTGGCGCAGACCTGCGCGTGCTTGTGAAAGCTGCTCGGCTTGCGCCGGGCGCTGGGATTCCGGTGCCATGAAAGGAACAGTCTTGAAAGCAACGACGAATCTACCTTTGGACCCGCAAGAAGATTGGCGTTTGCAGGGGCAGGACTGGCTGCGTGAGGAGCTGCTGCGATTCGAGACGTACCGGGCGCCCAAGCAGGGCTCGGAGCATGATCACTGCGAGTTCTGCTGGACGCCGTTCCGCAGCACCGGCCAGGCCGGCGCGTGCACCGAAGGCTTCGTCACCACCGACCGCCGCTGGATCTGCGAGACCTGCTACGAGGACTTCAAGCTCACCTTCGACTGGATCATCGAGACTTGAGCCGCAGCGCGCGGCGACAACCTCAGGGCGTTGCCGCGAGCCGCTCGAGCAGCGCCTTCAGCTCGCTGCGCGCGACGGCCTTCGACAGCGCGTCCTCGGGAGTCACCACCTTCTTCTTCACCAGCTCGTAGAGCGCGTCGTTCAGCGTCACCATGCCGGCGTTGCGCTGCGTCTGCATGATGCTGGGAATCTGGAACGTCTTGCCCTCGCGGATGAGGTTCGACACCGCGCTGTTCACCAGCAAGACCTCCTGCGCCGCCGCCCGCCCGCCGCCGATCTTCTTCACCAGCGTCTGCGCCACCACCGCCTTCAACGACTCGGACAGCATGGTGCGCACCTGCGCCTGCCGGTCGGGCGGAAACTGATCGATGATTCGATCCACCGTCGAGGGCGCGGTGTTGGTGTGCAGCGTGCCAAAGACCAGGTGGCCCGTCTCGGCCGTCTCCAAGGCGATGGAGATCGTCTCGAGGTCTCTCAACTCTCCCACCAGGACGATGTCCGGATCTTCGCGCAGCGCCGCCCGCAGCGCGTTCTTGAAGCCCTGCGTGTGCACGCCCACCTCGCGCTGGTGCACGAGGCAGCGCTGGTGCTGGTGCACGAACTCGATGGGGTCCTCGATGGTGATGATGTGGTCGTCGCGGTTCTTGTTGGCGTGATCGATCAGCGCCGCCAGCGTCGTCGACTTGCCTGAGCCAGTGGGGCCCGTCACCAGCACGAGGCCTTTGTGCAGGAAGCAGAGGTCGAGCAGCTGGCGCGAGAGGCCCATCTGCTCCGCGGTCATGACGGTGGTGGGGATCTGCCGCAGCACCGCGCCGACGCCCATGCGCTCGGCGAAGATGTTGACGCGAAAGCGCGCGTTGCTGGTCTCGTGGGCGAAGTCGGTGTCCTTGGTGGCCAGCCACTCGGTGCGGTTCTTGGGCGGCGCGATGGAGAAGAGCATCTCGCGCAGCCGCTCGTCGCTGATGGGGCCGTAGCCCTCGATGGGCACGATGTCGCCGTCGACGCGCAGGCAAGGTGTGAAGGCGGTGGTGAGGTGCAGGTCGGAGGCCTTCTGCGCGACGGTCAGCTCGAGCAGCTCGTGCATCGCGGCGGCGGCGTCGTCCGCGCCGGCTTTGACCTCGATGGCTTTCGGAGCGGGCGGCGGCGGCGCCGAGATGTCCGGCGGCAGCTCGATGACCCGCGGCCGCCCGCGATGCACCGGCGGCTGCTCCTGCGCGATGGGCTCGAAGGTGGCGCGCACGCCGTCTGCCTCGGGCTCGACCTGGATGCGAACGCGGCCGTGGGGCGAGAGGTACTCGAAGTCCGACGTCTCGAAGACCGAGAAGGTGTCGCGCAAATGGCCCGGCGCCACCTCGGCGCAGGCCGAAGCGATCTGCGCGGTGGTGAGCGGCCGCTGCATGGCCGCGCGCACCTGATCGCCCGTTACCAGCACGGCAGGCTGGCCCGTCTCGAGCAGCAGGACGTCGGCCTTCTCCTTGAAGAGCAAGTCGATGAAGGGGTCGAGCCGTGCCATGCCAGATCGCTCCGCTTCTCAAGCCAGGAAACGCCGCAAGGTGGCGTCGAGCGCCTGCGTCTCGAGAGGCTTGGTGAGGTAGCCGTCGAAGCCGGCGTCGCGCGCCCGCTCCTCGTCGCCGCGCATCGCCAGGGCCGTGAAGGCAATGAGGGGAATGTTGTTGGTGTCCGGGTCGGACTTGAGCTCGCGCGCGGCGGTGATGCCGTCCTTCACCGGCATGGCCAGGTCCATGAGGACGAGGTTCGGCCGCTCTACCTTGGCGACGCGCGTGCCCTCCTGGCCGTTGCGCGCCAGCAGCACGCGGCAGCCGCGGCGCTCCAGCAGCGTCCGGGCCAGCTCGCGGTTGAGATCGTGATCGTCCACCACCAGCACCGTCGCTCGCGCCGCGTCGATGACGGGCGCCGGACAGATGCTCTGCACCACCTCGACCAGCCGCGTGCCGTCGATGGGCTTGACGAAGCACTCGACGGCGCCCAGCTCTTTCGCGCGCGAGGTCTCCTGCACCACCGACACCACCAGCACCGGAATGGCCTTCAGCTCCGGGTCCTTCTTGAGCAGCCGCAGCACGTTGTTGCCGTCCTCGCCGTCCGAGAGGATGAGGTCGAGCAAGATGATCTGCGGCTTGAGCCGCCGCACCAGCTCCATGGCCTGCGCCTCGCGCTGCGCCTCGGCCACCGTGTAGCCCGCGCCCTCGAGGTGGAAGCGCAGGAGCCGCGCGTTGGCGGCGTCGTCCTCCACCACCAGCACCAGCGGCCGCTCGTGCAAGAGCTCGCGGGCGGCGCCGTTGCGGACGGTGTCCGTCGAGATGGCTGGAATGCCGTTGCCGGGCGTGGCGGCGCGGCGGTCGGAGGGCAGCGTGAACCAGAAAGTAGAGCCCTGCCCCAGCGCGGTGACCACGCCCACGTCGCCGCCCTGGTACTCGACGAGCCTGCGGGTGATGGCGAGGCCCAGGCCGGTGCCCTCGTGCTTCTTCACCAGCGGCGACTCGCCCTGCACGAACGGCTTGAAGAGCTCGGGCCGCACGCTGTCGGCGATGCCCGGGCCCTCGTCCTTGATCCAGAAGCGCAGGAACTCGTCGCCGTCGTCGCGGACGCCCACCTCTATGTTCTTGTTCTCGTCGCTGAACTTGATGGCGTTGGACAAGAGGTTGAGGAGGATCTGCTGCAGCTTTCCCGGATCTGCCCGGACGTTGCGCTGCGTCTCCACCGCCTGCGTCAGCCGCAGCCGCTTCTTCTGCGCCAGCGCGGAAGTGAGCGCGCAAGCCGAGGCGATCTGCTGCTTCGCGTCCAGCGGGCGCAGCTCCAGCGAGACGCGGCCAGATTCGATCTTGGCCAGGTCGAGCACGGCGTTGATGAGCTGCAACAGATGCTTGCCGCTGGCGTGGATGTCCCTGACGAAGTGCACGTGCTCGGGCAGGAGCTTGACCGAGTCTTCCAGCAGCAGCTCGGAGAAGCCAATGACGGCGTTCAGCGGCGTGCGCAGCTCGTGCGACATGTTGGCCAGGAACTCGCTCTTCAATTGATTGGCGCGGCCAATCTCGATGTTCTTCTGCGTCAGCTCGGTCTGCTTGGCGGCCAGCTCCTCCGACTGCTCGCGCAAGGCTTCGTTGCGCTGCGCGAGCTGCAGGGCGAAGCGTTCGGTCTGCTCGTGCAGCTCGTGGCGGCCGATGGCCAGCGCCAGGGGCAAGGCCATCTCGGCCAGGAAGGCCTGCTGCTGCGGCGATGGCTTGCGCGGAAAGCCGGCCGCGAGCACGCCGACGTCGCGGTCGCCCATGATGAGCGGCACCACCACGATGGCCTTCGGCTTTCCCGAAGCGAAGCCCGCCTCGAAGCGCAGCTCGGCGTCCTCGGGCAGCGAGTCGAGCACCAGCGGCTTGCGCGTGACCATGGCCTCTTCGATGCGTCCCGCGACCGGCAGCGGCAGCGCTTCTCCGCCTCGCGCGGCCACCGGAATGAGCTTGTCCTGCTCCAATCGATAGCAGGCGATGATCAGCGTGCGCAGGTACTCCTCTGCTTCGGTCAGCGTGGTGGTGACCACCTCGCGCAGGTTGCCGTGGCCCGAGAGCGCCGCCAGCGTGCGCGCGAAGGAGACGTCGCGCGTCTGCCGCTCGGTCAGCTCGGCGGTGCGCTGGGCCAGCGCCGAGTTCTGCCGCTCGAGATCGTCCTTGGCCGCGCCCAGCGCCTCGGTCCTTCGGCGCACCTTGTCCTCCAGCTCGTCGCGCGCCGCGCCGGTGGCCGCCGCCATCTGGTTGAAGGCCTCGCCCAGCTTGCCCAGCTCGTCGCCGCCGTCGTGGACGCGCACGCTGTAGTCGCCGTGCTGCACGCTGGCCGCCGCGGCGTTGAGCGCTTGCAGCGGCTTGAGCATGGTGCCCACCAGCAGGAAGCCGGCGATGAGCGCCAGCAGCCCCAACGCGCCGGTGGCGATGAGGGTGCGGCTGACCAAGAGCTCGACCGGCGCCCAGGCCGCCGCCTTGGGCACCATGAAGAAGAGCGTCCAGGGAGCATTGGCCAGCTTGCGCGTGGCGGCCTCGGTCTCCACTCGCGGCGACTGCGGCGAGACCGAAAAGAAGGGCGAGAGATCCTCGCCGCGCGCGCGCTCGAAGGCGCCCGGGACGGCGAAGGGCTGCTCCAAGAGCTGGCGGGTCTCGCCCGCGAAGCGCCGCTCCTCCACCATGTGCTCGATCTCCGCCGCCCCCAGCCTGCCCGCCGGGTGGAAGAGCGCGGTGTCGTCGGA
>DATBAA010000639.1:0-13195 GCA_036271755.1 Myxococcales bacterium
CGTGCAGAACCTGCTCGACCAGCGGCCGCTCTTGCCGGCAGGCCCGGAGATCTCTTTTCCGGCGCACGCCATTCCGCAGTACGGACGCACGGTCCGGCTGCAGATCGGAGCCTCGTTTTGATCGAGCCTGTGACTTTGAGCGGGAAGCACGTGACGCTGCGGCCGCTCGCTGCTTCAGATGCTGCCGCGCTCCGCGAGATCGCCGCTGGTCCGCGCGACACCTTCGTTTGGGCCAACGTCCCGCAGCCCGATCAGGTGGACACCTACGTCTCCCGCGCGCTCGAGTCGGTGGCCAAGAAGCAGGCGCTGGTCTTCGCGATTTGTACGACTTCCGGCGAGGTCGTGGGCTGCACGCGGCTCTTCGATCTGCAGCGCTGGGAGTGGCTGCCCGGCAAGGATCCGCGGCCCGGGCAGGACGTGCTCGACGCCTGCGAGATTGGCTATACCTGGCTCGCGCCGCGCGCGCAGCGGACGCCCATCAACACCGAAGCCAAGCTGCTCTTGCTCGGCCACGCCTTCGAGATCTGGAAGTGCTGGCGCGTGACCATCAAGACCGACGAGCGCAACGACCGCTCGCGCCGCGCCATCGAGCGGCTGGGCGCGAAGGCCGACGGCATCTTGAGAGCCGCGCATCCGTCGGCGGACGGCAAGCCGCGCAACACCGCCTACTACGCGGTCATCGCCGAGGAGTGGCCGCAGGTGAAAGCCGGCCTGCTGGCGCGGCTGGCCTGACGGCTACTCGTCGTCTTCGGCCGGCTCGAGCTTGGCGCGCAGCAGATCGCCCAGGGTGCCGAAGCCCTTGCCCGGCGCGAGCTTGCGGTTCATCTCGCGCTGGTAGTCGCGGTAGTCGGAGCCTTCCGCCGCGCGCTCGGCCGAGGTGCGCGAGAGCCGGTAGCGGCCGCGTTCGTCGATCTCGATGATCGACGCCTTCGTCTTGGTGCCAACCGGCATGGTCTTCTTGTTGTCGCTGCCGCGCGGCGTGCCCAGCTCGGAGTTGGGGATGAGGCCCTTGCCGCCGTCCCAGTGCACGAAGACGCCGAAGGCTTCGATCTTGTCGACCGTGACTTCGAAGCTGTCGCCGACCTTCGGCTTCTTGCTGCCAGCCGCGGCAGCACCAGCAGGAGCGCCTGCGGCAGCGGGCTTCTCGACCGGGTCGCCCTCGTTCACCTTGCGCAGGGCGATGCGGCGCGAGTCGTCGTCGATGGACTCGACCTGCACCAAGATGCTCTCGCCCTCCTTGACCACGTCGCGCGGGTGCTGGATGTGGCGGTCGGCCAGCGCGCTCACGTGCACGAGGCCGTCGACGCCGGGGAAGAGCTCGACGAACGCGCCGAACGGCTGCAGCCGGGCAACCTTGCCGGTGAGCCGCATGCCCTCCTTGATCTGCGAGCGCGCCGCGTCCCACGGGTCCTGCTCGAGCGCGCGCAGCGACAATCCGATGCGCTCCTGGCCCTTCTCGTCCTTCTCGATGCGAAGCACTTGGACCTTCACCTTCTGGCCCTGCTTCACCGCGTCCTGCGCGTGCGCGACGCGCGTGTGCGAGAGCTCGCTGACGTGCACGAGGCCCTCCACGCCGCCCAGATCGACGAAGGCGCCGAAGTCGCGCACCGAGGTGATGACGCCGTCCAGCTGCGCGCCCACCTCGAGCTTGGACCGCAGCTCCTTGGCCTGCACGGCGCGCTCTTCTTCCAAGAGCGCGCGGCGGGAGAGGATGGCGTTGCCGCCGCGAAGCTCGGTGACGCGGAACTTGAGCTTCTGCCCGACGAAGGGAGACATGTCCTCGACGAAGCGGACGTCCACCTGCGAGGTCGGCACGAAGCCGCGCAGCCCGCCCAGGTCGACCTCCAGGCCGCCCTTGTTCTGTCCGGTGACCACGCCTTCGATGGGGATCTTCGAGTCGAGCGCGGCCTGGACGACCTCGCGGCCGGCGCCCTTGGGCACCGACTTGGTGAGCACCACCCCGTCGCCCACCGAGAGCACGTAGCCTTCGATGGTCTCGCCGATCTTGGCCTGGACCTCGCCCTTCTCGTTGCGCAGCTCGCCCAGGTCGATGATGCCCTCGCCCTTGCCGCCCAGGTCGAGGAAGGCCACCTCGCCGCCCAGGTGGGCGATGCGCGCGGTGACGCGCTGGCCGACGCGCAGCTTGCCCTGCTTCTGCTGCGTGCCCGACTCGGCGAAGAGCGCGGCAAAGTCACCGCCCTCGTCTGCGCCCGGCTGCGCGAAGACGGACTCCGGCACCTCGGCCGAAGCGCGCTTGCGCGGAGCGGCGGCCGGCTCCTCCTGCCCGTTTCCTTCCCCGGGCGCGGCCGTCATCTCCACCGGCGGCGGCATGGAGGTGGCGCCGAGCGTTGGCTTGCGCTGCACCACCACCGTCGTCTTGCGCTCGTCCTTCTGACGCGGCGGCCGCGAGGGCCTGTTGCCGCGATCGGGCCGCTGCGACGGCGCGCCTTCGGGAGGCGGCGACGACTTCGCCAGAATCTCCTCGAAGGTCGGCTGCGCGCTCTTCTTCGGCGCGGGCGGCGGCTCAACCTTCGGCGGCGGCGGCTTGGGCTCGGGCGACGCGCCCGACATCACTTCGTCGAAAGACAGCGTCCGCTTGCGGACTGCGCCTTTGGAATGCTCTTCGGTCTCGGGCTTGTCGCTCATTCGAACAAAGGCTCCTGCTGCGGAAAGGGGCCGCTCTTACCACAGGTTCGGCGTTTGCGATCACGCACGTGGACGGCGGCGGCCGACGGTGTCGGACTCTGTCCACAGCTCGCGCAGCGACGAGAGCACTTTCGCCTCGGCGGGCAGGCGGGCGCTGCGCATGGCGCGGCCGCCGACGACCACCCGGCCGCCGACCTCCCGGGCCGCCGTCACCGCCAATGAAACTTGCTGGTCCACTTCCGATTGAATGGTGCTCGAGAGCACCACCAGAACGGCCCTCGCGCGCAGAATGAGATCGGCCAGATCCCTGGCCGGCGTCTGCGCCAATGGAGCCAGCACTTCGAAGCCGCGGGCGCGCAGCAGGCAAGCGCTCATCCGCGCGGCAATGTCGTGCAGCTCGCCCGAGACGGCGGCGACAATTGCCACCCCGCGATCGGGCCGCACCGGCTCTCCCGGCGGCTCGGCCAGCGGCTGTGCCCGGGCGATGGCGTCGATGACGGTCTGCGCCGCGACATGCTCCTCGGCGATGGTCAGCTTGCGCGACTCCCAAGCGTCGCCGATGCGGTGCAGCGCGGGCGAGACGACCTGATCGAAGAGCTCGGGCAGCTCGGTGCCGCGCAACCTCATGAGCGAAAGCTGCGCCACCAGCGCGGGCGCATCGCCGCGCAGCGCGGCGGCCTCGAAGTAATCGACCGCGCCCTTGCCGGGCTCGCCGGCCTCGTGCGGAACTCCGTCGGGCATGGGGCCCGCGGCCTGGTAGCGCCGGTCGTGGACGAAGGCGGTGACGTCCTTCAGGCGAAACTTGCGGTGGCCGCCGGGCGTGCGGAAGCAGTCGATCTCGCCGGCGTCTGCCCAACGCTTGACGGTGGCTTCACCGACGCCGAGAAGAGTGGCAACCTGCCGGGTGGAGAGGACATCTGCGGTCATCGTATGCGTGATTCTCCGTACAAGCGTTTTGGGCGATTCTCTATTTTTAGACGATGATGGCGCAAGGACGATTCGCCCCCAGCCCAACTGGCGAGCTGCATTTGGGCAATGCCCGCACGGCCTTGCTTGCCTGGCTGTGGAGCCGCAGCGAGCGCGGGCGGTTCCTGCTGCGCATCGAGGATCTGGACCTGCCGCGGGTGCGGCCGGGGATGGCCGCGCAGCAGCAGGAGGAGCTGCGTTGGCTGGGTCTGACCTGGGATGAAGAGCCCATCTTCCAATCCAAGCGGAGCGAAGCGTACGAGGCGGCCATCGGCACGCTGGGCGATCAGGTTTACGAATGTTTTTGTTCGCGGTCTGAGATCGCCGCCGCGGCCAGCGCTCCGCACGGAGACGAAGGGCCGCGCTATCCGGGAACTTGTCGAAGCCTCGACACCGCGCAGCGCGCCGAACGCCGCCGGACCCGCGACCCTTCGCTTCGGCTGCGCGTTCCGGAGGGCGCCATCTCCTTCCATGACGAGCTGGCCGGGCCGCAGAGCTTCGACACCCAGACGATGGTCGGCGACTTCGTGCTGCGCCGCGCGGATGGCATCTTTGCCTACCAGCTCGCGGTCGTGGTCGACGATGGTGCGCAGCAAATTACGCAGGTGCTGCGCGGCGGGGATCTGATGGCCTCGACCGCCCGGCAAATCCTGTTGCATCGCCTGCTTGGACAAAGAGAGCCGCGCTGGGCGCACGCGCCGCTCGTAGTGTCTGCGTCGGGCGAGAGGCTCTCCAAGCGCGATCGATCGCTCTCGCTCTCGACGTTGATGCAGCAGGGCGAAGACCCGCGCGGCATCGTGTCGCGATTGGCTAAGTTGTCCGGCTTGGAGGCCCCAGATAAAGTCGACCCGCAAAGCTTGGTGGGGAACTTCACGCTGGCGAACGTCTCACGCGGTGCGGCAAGGCTGTAATTCAGCCTGTCGAACCGTTGCGATCCCGTCGCACCGTGTGCTAATTCCACGCCCCCTCCCAGAGGAGAAACGCATGTCCGAAAGCACGCAGGTTGGTTCCATCAAGGTGAAGAAGGCCAACTGGAACCTCGCGACGCCCGTTCTCTTCGAAGAGGCTGTCCGGCGCGGCGAGGCGAAGGTCGCCGTCGGCGGGGCGCTGGTCGTGGCCACCGGCAAGTACACGGGCCGCGCCGCCAACGACAAGTTCATCGTCAAGAACGCCGCCACCGAGAACAAGGTGTGGTGGGCGAAGAACAAGGCCTATACGCAGGAGAAGTTCGACAACGTCTTCGGCCGCGTCCAGAAGTACCTCGCGGACAAAGAAGTGTTCGTGCTGGACGCGTTCGTCGGCACGCACCCCGAGCACCGCATTCCGGTGCGCGTGATCACCGAGTACGCGTGGCACAACCACTTCATCCGCACCATGCTGCTGCCGGCCAAGCCCGGCGAGTACACCGCCAAGACCGACCCGTACCTCATCATCGACCTGCCGAACTTTCACACCTCGAAGGAAGAGGACGGCACCAACGGCGCCACCTCCATCCTGGTGGACTTCCAGCACAAGCTCACGCTGATCATGGGCACCGAGTACGCGGGCGAGATGAAGAAGAGCGCCTTCTCCATCATGAACTTCGTCCTGCCCTCGCACGGCACCATGCCCATGCACGCCAGCGCCAACATCGGGCCGGCCGGCGACACCGCGGTCTTCTTCGGACTGTCGGGCACCGGCAAGACCACGCTGTCGGCCGACGCCAAGCGCACCCTCATCGGCGACGACGAGCACGGCTGGGGCACCGGCGGCGTCTTCAACTTCGAGGGCGGCTGCTACGCGAAGTGCATCAAGCTCTCGCCCGAGGCGGAGCCGGAGATCTTCGCCACCACCCGCATGTTCGGCACCGTGCTGGAGAACGTGGTCATGGACCCGGTCACCCACGTGGTCGATCTCGACGACGCGACGCTGGCCGAGAACACCCGCGCCTGCTACCCGCTGGCCTATATCCCCAACGCGTCTCCGACGGGCATGGGCGGCCAGGCCAAGAACGTCGTCATGCTCACCTACGACGCCTTCGGCGTGCTGCCTCCCATCTCGCGGCTCACCCCCGAGCAGGCCGCCTACCACTTCCTCTCCGGCTACACCGCCAAGGTCGCGGGCACCGAGGTTGGCGTGAAGGAGCCGTCCGCCACCTTCAGCAGCTGCTTCGGCGCGGCCTTCATGTCGCTGCACCCGACCGTCTACGGAAAGCTGCTCAGCGAGAACATCTCCAAGAACGGCACCAAGGTGTGGCTGATGAACACCGGCTACACCGGCGGCCCGTACGGCGTGGGCAAGCGCATGTCCATCCAGCACACCCGCGCGCTGCTCAATGCCGCGCTCGACGGCAAGCTGGACAACGTCAAGTTCACCAAGCACCCCATCTTCGGCGTCGAGGTGCCCACCGACGCTCCCGGAGTGCCCGCCAGCGTGCTCAACCCGCGCGAAACCTGGACGGACAAGGGCGCCTACGACACCAAGGCAAAGCAGCTGGCCAGCCTCTTCGCGGACAACTTCAAGCAGTTCGCCGACCAGGCCTCGCCGGAAGTTGTAGCCGCGGGGCCCAAGGTGGGCTAGAAGGCGCGTCTTCATGTCCGAGAAAGAAGCCGGAATCGAAGTAGAAGGCACCGTCCGCGAGGAGCTCGCGGGCGGGAACTATCGCGTCGAGCTCGACAACAAGCACTCCGTCCTGGCCTACGCCAGCGGCAAGATGCGCAAGTTCCGCATCCGCATTCTGCCGGGCGATCGCGTGAAGCTCGAGCTGTCGCCGTACGATCTGACCCGCGGCCGCATCACCTACCGGCAGAAGTAGTGGCTGACTCCCCGCCGGCGCTGTCCAATGCTCGGCGGCGGGCCTTCACCGGCACGGAGTGGGAACCCAAAGTCGGTTACTGCCGCGCGCTCCGCACGGGCTCGCAACTGTTCGTGTCCGGCTGCGCGCCCGTCGGCGCCACGGACAAGGGCGCTTACGATCAAGCAAAGCGCTGCATCGAGATCCTGGAAAAGTCGCTGCGCGAATTGGGCGCCGAGCTTCGCCACGTCGTCCGCACGCGCATGTTCGTCACCGACATCTCGCAGTGGCAAGAGTATGGCCGCGCCCACGGCGAGGCCTTCGGCAAGCACCCGCCGGTCACCAGCATGCTCGAAGTCAAAGCGCTCATCGAGCCGGCCATGCTGATCGAAATCGAAGCCGACGCCGTAGTCGACGATTAGTCGCGCTCGCCGAAGGTGAGTTAGCGACTACGCTTTTTGCGCTGCCTTCCTTGCCAGCGCCGCCAGCCGGAACTCCGCCGCGCGCCTCCACCCGATGGTCGGCAGCCACACTTTCGGCGGATGCAGCGGCTCCGCGACGCTGGAAGCAAACGGGTCCTTCCAGCCGCTCGGCAGAGACTCGCGCGAGTGCTTCCGGTAGTTGCCGAGCACGTACCGGACGGTGTTCGCCACCTCGCGCGGACTCTCCAGCACATGCGCGTGATACCGGTCGGCAAAGACCGTCCCGCGCCGACCGATCAGCCGGTTGAGCCCGACCGCGATGCGAACGGCCAGTCCCTTCATCGACTTCGAGAGTGCGGCGCATCCGTCAGCCTCGACGATCAAATGCAGATGATTCCCCTGCACCGAAAAGTGCACCACCCGCATTCCAAACCTGTCGCTCGCCTCGCGTAGCGCGCCCTGAATCAACGCCAGCCTCGACTGCGTCCGCAGGTGCCCCACGCCCGGCCGCATGCGCTGCGTGACGTGCACCGGACAGCGCGCCGAAAACTCCTCCCTCGGGACGTGCGGAACCCCCGGCCCGATCAACCCCGGATGCGGCCGCGTTCTCTTCCGCCCGGCACCAACCCTTTTGCCTCCACGTTTCGGCAGCACGAGCCCGAGTTGCTCCGGATGCCGATGCATTTGAAAAGCATACAATTATTTCTACATCGAAGCAAGAGGCCAGTCACGAGCAAATCGCTCTTTTTTTGGGCGTTCCGCCGCTGCGCGGCTCCACTTGTGCGGGGGCTACGCCGCCCCCGCAACGCCCCGGCGCACGGCCCCACGCCCCATACCGAGCCAAGCGCAATGACGCCCGCTCGCAACTTTCCCTTCTGAAAAGCAGCTACCACCACGCGACGCGATGGCAGCGGGCGTCGCGCTACCTCGGGCGGATCGATGAAACGGCGCGCTCCCGCTTGCGCTGAGGCGATTATTCCTACTTCACCAGCTCCGCGACGATCGCGCGAAGGTACTCCGTGCCGCTCGGCAGCCACTTGAGATTGCGCCGCTCGTCGGCGCCATGTGCCCCGCGCCCCGCGCGCAGATCATCCAAGGTGCCCGGGGCGGTGTGGATGCCATACGCCGCGATGCCCACCGCCCGCAGGTATCGCGAGTCGGTGCCGCCGGTCGAGATGGTCTCCACCACCGGAATGTCGCCGTACACCTTCTTCGCCGCCGCGCGCACCGCCGACGGCACGGGCCCTTCCAACGGCGCCTTGCCGCCGTAGCCGAAGGCCGCCACCGGCTTGAGCTCGAGCTTCTCGTCGCCGATGACCTTGCGCAGCTCCGCCTCGGTCGCCTCGATGGTCTCGCCCGGCAGGATGCGGCAGTTGACGGTGGCCTCGGCGACGGTGGGCAGCACGTTGTCCTGCGGCGCGCCCTGGAGCTGGGTGGTGACGCAGGTGGTGCGGATCAAGGCGTTGTAGACGCGCTCGTGGACCAGCACCGCTTCGTCCTGCGGCGAGATCCGCGGCGCCGACTTCGCGGCCGAGGCGAGCGCGGCCTGGACCGGCCCTTTCTCGAAGGTCGCCGCCTGGGCCAGCTTCTCGCGCACCTCGGGGATGACGTGCGCGGCAAAGCGGTGCTCGCCCAGCTTGACCAGCGCCCGCGACAGCTCGAGCACGGCGTCGTCGTCCATGGGCGGCACCGACGAGTGGCCACCCGGCCCGCGCGCGACGAGCTTGAAGGTCTGGAAGGTCTTCTCGCCCACCGACAGGTCCGCCGACATGGCCTTCGACAAGTCGGGCGTGAGCAGGATGTTGCCACCCTCGTTCAGCGCCAGCTCGGCGTCGATCAGATCCTTGTGCTCGGCCACCAGCCACCTGGCGCCCGCGAAGCCGCCCGTCTCTTCTCCCGCGCAGAGCGCGACGATGATGTCGCGCGACGGCTTCTGGCCCGAGCGGACGATCGCCAGCGTCACCTCGACGATGGCCGAGGCCATCGCCTTGTCGTCCGAGACGCCGCGCGCATAGAGGTAGCCGTCGCGCTCGGTGGGCGTGAAGGGCGCGGTCGTCCACTTCTGGCCTTCCACCGGCACGACGTCGACGTGCGCCATCAACAGCAACGGCCGCTTCGCGCCTGTTCCCTTGATCCGTGCGATCAGATTGCCACGGCCTGGAGCGGACTCGAGGATCTGCGCCGGCACGCCCGCGTCTTGAAAGCGCTTCAAGATGGGCTGAAGCGCGTCGGTCTCGTGGCCGTGGCTGGTGTCGACGACGAGCAGCTGCTGCAGGACTTCACGGTCGATCGGGGCAGACAACAGGGCCAAGGCGAGCATCAGCATAGGTGGTGACTCCGCAGGAACTTTTCCAAAGTGAGCGAGATCAGCTCGGGCTGCTCCACCAGCGCGGCGTGCGAGCCCTCGGGGACGACCAGGAGCTCCGCCCCCGGGATCTTCGCCGCCATCTCGCGCGACCGGGCGATGGGCGCGAAGAGGTCGTGCTCGCCGCCGATGACCAGCGTGGGCACCGCCACTTCCGGCAGGATATCGCGCGAGTCGTGGGTGACCATGTCGCGGCAGAGCGCGAGATAGCCGCGCAGGTCCAGATTGAGGAAGTGCTCGAACCAGGGCTCGAACTCCTCGCGCGGACACAAGTCCGGGTGGACGAAGCGCAGCGCCCGCATGCCCTGCCACAAGCCCGGCAGCTGCAAAGACGCGCGCAGCAGCTTCTCGGCGAGCCGCGGCTGCGACTGACCGAGCGCGATCAAGAGCGGCATCAGCCGCCGCAGCGGCAGGCCCTCGAACACCTTGCCGGCCGCGCCCAGCACCGGCACCAGCGCCCGCACCCGCGATGGCTGCTGCCGGTAGGCCTCGAGGATCACCTGCACGCCCATCGAGTGGCCGAGCAGCACCGCGCGCTCGATGCCCAGCGCGTCCAGCACCGACCAGAGGCCGCGCGCGCAGGCGTCGATGGTCAGATCCTCCGGCCGCCCGGGCATGGGCGAGCGGCCGTGCCCCGGATAGTCCCAGGTGACGAAGGTGAAGCCGTCCCTGGCGAAGGTCGCTGCCAGCTGCCGCCAGAAGAACGTCGAGAGCCCGATGCCGTTGCAGGCCACCAGCGCGAGGCCGCCGCTGCCCTCGGCGCGATACTCGAGCTGCATCGCGTCCGGAGAGTGCGCCGTCCCGACCTGAACGCTCACTTCGTTTCCACCACGCGGAATTCGACGCGGCGGTTCAAGATGCGCCCGGTGCGGCTGGCGTTGCTGGCGATGGGCCGCTTGGAGCCGAAGCCTTCCGCGCTGAGCTGCTTCTGCGGAACGCCCTGCTCGGTCAGGTAGTCGCGCACCGCCTCCGCGCGGGTCTGCGAGAGCTTCAGGTTCGCGGCGGCCTTGCCGACGTTGTCGGTGTGGCCCTCGATGCGGACCTGGAGGCTGGGGTTCTCCTTCAGCGTCTGCGCCAGCTGCTTGAGGATGGGGAAGCTCTCGCTCAGGAGCACGGCGCGGTTGGGCTTGAAGCGCAGCTGCTGCTTGAGCTCGATGCGGTCCTTCTTGACGACGATCAGCGCATCCTTCTGGGTAATCAGCGCGTCCTTCTGGACGACAAGCGGGCTCTTGGGCGAGACGGCGGCCTGCAGCGGGCAGCCCTTGTTCTCGACAGGCCCGGGCTGATCGGGGCACTCGTCGTCTTTGTCGGGGACGCCGTCGTGGTCGCGGTCGGCCCACGGGCAGCCGGCATTTTCCGCCGGACCTGGCACGTCGGGGCAGGCGTCCTTGTTGTCGGGCACGCCGTCCCCGTCGCGGTCTGGATCGACTGGGCAGCCGTGGTTCTCCTTCGGCCCGGGCGCGTCGGGGCAGAGGTCGTCGATGTCGGGAACGCCGTCGCCGTCGCTGTCCTTGAGCGCCACCTTGAGAGGAGCCTGGTCGGGGGTCTTCTGCCGGATGAGCACCGTGACCTTGCCGCACTCGGCGGCCTTGTCGAGCGCGGTCTTGGCGGCCGGCTCGGCGGTGTTGAGGTGCTCCTTGGCGCGAAAGGGATCGCCCTGGTCTAGCTCCAGCCGGGCGAAGCGCAGGTTGGCCTCGGCGGTGGCGAGCTCGCGCGGGGCGCAGGTCTCCGCGTTCTGCTCGCGGGCCGACTTCACCTGCGCGCCGATGGCATCAGCGCGCTTGCGCAGGTCGATGCCGGCGCATCCGAACAGGCCAAGAGCGAGAGCCGCCGCGGTCGCGCGCTTCACTTCGGTCCGTCTTCCGGCTTCTTCGCCGGTTCTGCCGGAGCCGTTTTGGGCGGCTCGGCCGCTCGCGGCGCCTCGGCCGGCGGCGTCACCGGAGTCACCACCGGCGCAGCGGGCGGCGGAGTCTGCCGGATGACGGCGGTCGGCACCGAAACCTCCGCGGCCTTGGCCAGCGCGGCCTTGCGCACGGCCTCCTCGCCGTGCCGGTGCGACTCTTCGGCCAGCTCTTCTGCGTCGGTGTAGTGCGCGTGCCCCTGCTCTTCGCGCGCCTTCATCAAGTAGAGGTCGGCCAGCGTCGTGTCGTAGACGGCGTACTTGTCGCCGTCGCGCGCGTGCGCCTTGGCCACGGACGTCTCGGCGTCGTCGATGACGGAGGTGGCCGACACCGGCCCGCAAGCAGCGGCCGCGGCGGCCAGCCAAACCAGCGCTGAGCGAGAGTCTGCCAAGCGGACTTCGCTACCCTTAGAGTGGATCAGTGTCAAACCTGGGTTAACATCCAGTGGCCATGACACTCGCCCTCGCCGCGGCCCTGATCGCCGCCACGCTGCCCCCCGCCCCGGCGCCGCTCAAGCTCGACGACGCGCAGCTGGACGTGCAGGTGCAGAAGGCGCACGAGCTGCCCTTTCCGCAGCGCATCGACGCGCTCTCCAAGCTCTTCCTGGGCGTACCCTACGGCGAAGGTCCGCTGGGTGACGGCAGCGGCGTCGAGCCCGGCCCGCGCTGGAACACCAGCGCCGTCGACTGCCAGACCTACGTCGAGACGGTCCTGGCGCTGGCCAACGCCCGCAACGTCGGCGAGGCGCACAACATCCTCGACGACATCCGCTACAGCGGCGAGCCCAGCTTCGGAAATCGCAACCACTTCACCGAGGCGCAGTGGCTGCCGGCCAACTTGAAGAAGGGCTACCTCACCGAAGAGACGAGCCGCATCGATGCCAAGGCTCCCACCGAGACGCTCTCGTTGCAGAAGAGCGAGTGGAGCAAGGTGCCGGCGCTCAAGCGGCTCGTTCCCGCCAACATTCCCGACGGCGACTACAGCGTCCGCTACCTGCCGCTAGCCGAGGCCCGCGCCAAGATGAAGAGCTTCGAGGCCGGCTCGGTGGTGATGGTGGTCCGCGAGGCAGACCCCAGCCGCGTGGTGCGCATCTCGCACATGGGCTTCGTCGTGCCCGCCGCGGGCGGCGGCCTGGCCGTGCGCCACGCTTCGACTGGCAGCGAGCACAAGGTCATCAACGAGCCGCTGGCCGACTTCATCGAGCGGCAGACGACCTACAAGAAGTGGCCGGTCGCCGGCCTCGCGCTGGCGAAGCCCGTCGACGCCTCGAAGCGCGTCGCTACTTTGGGCAAGAACTAGCTCTTCTCGCCGGCGGCTTCCTCGTCCTCCGCGGCCTTGGCCGCGCCGTCCGGGTCTGCCTCGAGAGCGGCGTTGCGCTCCTCGAGCAGCACCTGCGCGCGGGCGAGGTCCGTCTTGGGCACCAGGATGTTGAAGCCCTCCACCGGCGAGGCGATCTTGCCGACCAGCCCGCTGCGCGGCGACTGCAGAATCGCGGGAATGTCCGCCTCCTCGCACGCAGCGACCAGGATCTGCGCCTGCATCTGATCATCGGCCTGCCAGGCCAGCACGAAGTCGCCCGGATCGAACGGCGTCTCCTCCGTCTCGTCCTCGTCCGTCGCGTCGGGATGCAACAGGTCGCCCATGGTGAAGTCCTCTCGAAAAGCTACGGGGTCAAACTATCAACGACCGAGGTCCAGGTCGACGCGGAAGCGATCGCCTTCCCGGACCACGTGAAAGGTCTGGCCCGGCCCGCCGTCGGGGAGAGCCGTCTGCACCTCTGCCGAGTCGGCAGCCGATTGCACCTGCGTGACCTTCACGTCGCCGCCTGGAATGGCGCCGGCGAAGAGCATGGAGCGGCCGTCGCCCGCGTCGGGACGCGCCACCGCCGCCATCCGATTGGCCTGCTCCTGGGTGCGGGTCGAGAGCAGCGCCCAGGCGCCGGCCGAGTCGCCGCGCTGGATGGCGCGCCCGAACTCCTCCACCGCCTCCGACGGACCGGCCGCGCCCGGCGGCGGCGGCTTCGGCGTACAGGCCGCGAGGCACAGCAGGCAGAGCCACTTCATCGAGCGCCGACCAGGCCTCGCACCGAGGCGACGAGCTTCTGCGGGTCGTAGCCGATGCC